>NZ_JXLL01000003.1 GCF_001316435.1 Caloranaerobacter sp. TR13 | reverse complement strand
TTATTTTTTGTTGGTTCTTTGTTCATAATTGAGTAGGTAAAATTAGAATATCGTTATATTTAATTGTGTATTTGGATGAAAGATGATTATAAAAATAATTTACAAGGTTTGAAATATGTATTTAATAGGTAGTATAATGATAATATAAACATTATGCTACCTATTTTTTTGAAAGGGGAAATTAAAATTGAACAAAAAGATTGGTTATATAATTGGTATTGCTATAATATTAGCATTAGTTTTAATAAGTTCTTTTTCAAGTATTATAAATTTCATTACAGATTATCTATGGTTTAAGGAATTAGGATACACTAAGACATTTTTTACCAAATTAAGAACTCAGTTTACAATAGGAATACCTACTTTTATTCTATTAACTTTATTGTTAGTTTTCTATTTTAAATCTATTAAGAAAAGTTATTATAAAATAGCTGGTATAATACCAAATAAAGCTGGAGAAAGAAGATTAAATTCTGTACTTTGGGCTGTTTCAGCTTTGATTTCATTATATATCTCTTCAATTTTTGCAGGTAATTTATGGTTTACTATACTAAAGTTCATTAATTCAAACAATTTTAATATTAATGATCCTATATTTAATAAAGATATATCATTTTATATATTCAAGTTACCTTTGCTAAGTGAAATTATAAATTTACTGTTACTACTTTGTTTTATATTAATTATCTTAACTGCTGTATTTTATTTGATTCTTATAACAATAAGAAGACCAGGAATTTATAATGAAGATGAGTTTTATGATGGACCAGTTAGAAATATAAATTCTTTATTTAGTAAGAGAATTTTTAAAGTTGCATTGTTCCAGATAGGGTTAATAGGTTTAGTTATATTTATTGTTATTGGTTTAAATTTCATATTAAAAAGTTATGGAATACTGTATTCTACTAGAGGAAAAGTATATGGTGCAAGTTTTACTGATGTCCATATATCCTTATGGATTTATAGAATAATGGCTTTTATATCTGTAATATCAGCAATAGGATTTTTTATTGGTATTATTAGAAAAAAAGTTAGATTAGCATTAACAGGACCTGTAGTTTTAATAATATTTTCTATGATAGGAAGTATTGTTAGTGGGTTATTTCAGCAGTTTATAGTTGAACCGAATGAAATTTCAAAGGAAGAAAAATATTTTACATATAATATAGAATATACTCAAAAGGCATATGGATTAGAAAATGTTAAAGAAATGAACTTTAATGTTGAGCAAAATTTGACAAGAGATGATTTGATTAATAATAAAGAAACTATAAAAAATATAAGAATTAATGATTATAGGCCTATAAATCAAGTATATAATCAATTGCAGGGAATAAGACAGTATTATAGATTTAATGATATAGATATAGATAGATACTATATAAATGGAGAATATACACAAGTGTTTTTAGCAGCAAGAGAATTAGATCAAGAAAAACTGAGTAATCAAGCAAAAACTTGGATTAATCAACATTTAAAATACACTCATGGATATGGTTTGACTTTATCACCAGTTAATTCAGTTACACCAGAAGGTCAGCCTAAGCTTTTAATAAAAGATATTCCTCCTGTTACAGAGACAGATTTGAAAATAGAGAGACCAGAAATATATTTTGGTGAATTAACTAATGATTATATAATAGTAAATACAGATGAAAAAGAATTTGACTATCCAATTGGTGAAAATAATCAAGAAGCAATATATCAAGGCTTAGCAGGTATAAAATTAAGTGGAATAAACAGACTATTATTTGCAATTAGAGAAGGAAGTTTTAAACTGATATTATCAAGTGATATTAATTCTGATAGTAGAATTATAATAAATAGGAATATTATAGATAGGGTTAAAAAAATAGCACCTTTTATTATATATGATAGTGATCCATATTTAGTTATAAATCAAGAAGATGGTAAGCTTTACTGGATAATCGATGGATATACTGTAAGTAGTAGATATCCATATTCACAACCTTATAGAGACTCAAATATTAACTATATTAGAAATTCAGTAAAGGTAGTTATAGATGCTTACAATGGGACTACTAAGTACTATGTATTTGATGAAGATGATCCTATAATAATGACTTATAAAAATATATTTTCTGATTTATTTTTAGATAAAGACCAAATGCCTAAAGGTTTAAAAGAACATGTTAGGTATCCTCAATTACTATTTGATATACAAGCTGAAGTTTATAAGTTATATCATATAAATAATCCTGTTGTTTTTTATAATAAAGAAGATGTGTGGGATATAGCTAAAGAGAAATACATGTCAAATGTTAAAGAAGCTGAATCAAATTATGTTATGTTTAAACTACCAGATGAAGAAAAAGCTGAATTTCTTTTAACAGTACCTTATACACCAGCTACAAAACCTAATATGACAGCTCTATTTGTTGCTAGAAATGATGGAGATAATTATGGGAAGCTGTTTATTTATAAATTTCCAAAATCAAAAACTGTAGACGGTTTAATGATGATAGAGTCTAGAATAGATCAAGATTCAAATATTTCACCACAATTGACATTATGGAGTCAAAAGGGTTCTATAGTTTTAAGAGGTAATTTATTAGTCGTGCCGATAGAAAATTCTTTATTATATGTAGAACCTATATATTTGCAAGCTGATAATGAAAACAGTTTACCAGAAGTTAAAAGGGTAATAGTTGCATATAAAAATAAAATAGTAATGGAAGAAACTTTAGATGAAGCTCTTACAAAAATTTTCGGACAGATAGATAGAGAAGAAGATAAAAATGGTGTGATTGATAATGTAGATATAAATATATCAGATGGGAATTTAACGGAAATAATAAAAAAAGCAAATGAAATATTTAATAAAGCCAAAGAAGCTTCTCAAAAAGGTGATTGGGCTAAATATGGAGAGTATTTGAATAAATTAGAAAATATTTTAAATAGCTTAAATAACTCATTAAACAATCAATCAGTAAATCAATAGGAAGGAGAAAGATTATGCCAATGAAAGTAGAGAGTTTTGAGCTAGACCATACAAAAGTAAAAGCTCCTTATGTAAGAAAAGCAGGAAAGATAATAGGACCTAAAGGTGATATAGTGCAAAAATATGATTTAAGGTTTATACAGCCTAATGTTGGTGCTATACCGACAGCCGCAATGCATACAATTGAACATTTAATGGCAACCTATTTTAGAGACGAAATAGAAGATATTATAGATATTTCACCTATGGGATGTAGAACTGGATTTTATTTAATAAAATTTGGAGAAATAGATATTGAAGATATTAGAAAGGCTTGGATTAAAGTTTTAAAAAGAATTATAGAAACTAAAGAAGAAGAAGTTCCAGCTACAAATGAAGTACAATGTGGCAATTTCAGAGATCATTCATTGTTTTCAGCAAAAGAATATGCAAAAACAGTTTTAGAAAAACTTGAAAGAGTGGGGGAATAAAATGAAAAAATATATAGAAAATATAAGTCAAATAATAGGAAATACACCAATGTTTAAATTTGATAATAAAGCTTACGACATACCAAAAAATGTAAACATATTTGCGAAATTAGAGTATCTTAATCCTGGTGGCAGTATAAAAGATAGGACAGTTTTATATATGCTAGAGCAGGCTGAAAAAAAAGGTATTATTAAGCCAGGATACACTTTGCTTGAAGCGACAGCAGGTAATACAGGCATTGCGTTAGCATTATTAGGTGTACAGAAAGGATATAGAGTTATAGTAGTAGTACCAGGTAAATTTTCTATTGAAAAACAGATTATTATGAGAGGATTAGGTGCAGAAGTTTATAGTACACCTACAAAAGAAGGAATGGAAGGGGCTTATAGAAAAATAGAAGAACTATTAAAAGAAATTCCAAATGGTTATGTACTTAATCAATTCACAAATCCATTTAATCCAGAGGCACATTATATGATGACTGGCCCTGAAATATATGATGATATGGATGGCGAAATAGATGTATTTATTGCAGGAGCAGGAACTGGTGGTGCTTTTTCTGGTATAGTTAAATATTTAAAAGAAAAGAACAAAAATGTAAAAGGTGTCTTAGCTGATCCAGTAGGTTCAATATTAGGTGGTGGTGAGTATGCTACTTACAGAATAGAAGGAATTGGTAACGATTTTATACCTGAAACTATGGATTTGTCTTTAGTTGATGAAGCTATTTATGTAAATGATGATGAAGCGTATGATATGGTTAGAGATATTGCAGCAAAATCAGGACTTACAGTAGGGTCATCTTCAGGAGCTAATTTGGCAGCTGCAATAAAATATGCAAAGAAATATAAAGGCGACAAGGAAATTAATATTGTAACTTTAATGCCTGATAGAAGTGATAGATATTTTAGCAAGGATATATATGGTTTTAAAGATATGTATGAAAATAATGAGGACTAAAAACGCTTAGTCCTCATTATTTTTATTTCTTCAGCAGACATAGAATCAAGCTGTTTAGCTTTTATAGCTATATCATTCCTATTAATAATTCCTTTGTCTACTAGAACTTCAATAATACTTGCAATAGCTAAGGTATTTCTATAATCTATTTCTTTTAAATCACTTATTTGTGAAAAAATATCTATATCGTTCATAATAACCCCCCTTAACTAATCTATATGTTTGTATTGTTGACAAATTTATGAAATATATACAGTAGTTTTGGGTAAAATAATATTTAGGTACTAGGTACTGGATACTAGGTACTAGTAAATCAGAGGATAGGTGGCATTATCAGAAATTAAACACAGTAAGTGAAAAAATTACTTGCAAAAGATTGTTTTGTATGGTAAAATTATGCTCAAAATTAGATAAGAAAAAAGCTTTGAAGGGAAATAGTAGATAATCTGGTCTCTTAAGAGAGCCGATGGTTGGTGTGAATCGGTGGGAACGGTTATCGAATCCGTCCTGGAGCTTTTTACCTAAAAGTAAAACCGATGCACCGGTTATAGTGCATAGAGTGAGCTTAAAGCTAACTAGGGTGGCAACGCGGGAGATAACTCTCGTCCCTAAATTATTTAGGGATGAGAGTTTTTTTTCGACTAAAAATAGAAACAAAAGGAGGGGTTTTTATGCTAGATATTAAAAGAATAAGAAATAATCCAGATGAAGTGAGAAAGGCTTTAGAAAAAAGAGGTTTAGGTTCAGAGATTGATGAAGTACTGAAACTAGATGAAAAAAGAAGAAAACTATTAGTTGAAGTTGAAGAAATGAAGGCAAGACAAAATGCTGTATCAAAAGAAATACCAAAGCTTAAGAAGGAAGGGAAAGATGTTTCAGAGGTACTAAATGAGATGAAGGAGCTATCTCAGAAAATCAAAGATATTGATGTTTTAGTCAAGGAAATTGACAATCAATTAAGAGAAGCTTTATTAAGAATACCTAATACACCTCATCCTGATATTCCAGTAGGTGATAGTGATGAAGATAATGTTGAGGTTAGGAGATGGGGAACTCCTACAAAATTTGAATTTGATCCAAAGGCGCATTGGGATATTGGTGCTGATTTAGATATATTAGATTTTGAGAGAGCTTCTAAAATTACAGGTTCGAGATTCGCTTTATTCAAAGGTTATGGAGCAATGCTTGAAAGGGCATTAATTAACTTTATGATAAATTTGCATACTAAAGAGCATGGGTTCACAGAAATAATGCCACCATTCATGGTAAATAGAGATAGTATGACTGGAACAGGTCAGCTTCCAAAATTCGAAGAAGATGCTTTTAGACTACCTAGTAAAGATTTCTTTTTAGTTCCTACAGCAGAAGTACCTGTAACTAATATACACAGAGACGAGATATTAAAAGAGGAAATGCTTCCAATATATTATGTTGCTTATACACCTTGTTTTAGACAGGAAGCAGGTTCAGCAGGAAGAGATACTAGAGGACTTATAAGAAATCATCAATTTGATAAGGTTGAACTAGTTAAAGTAGTTAAACCAGAAAATTCCTATAATGAATTAGAAACGTTAACTAATTGTGCTGAGAAAGTTTTACAGCTCTTAAAATTACCATATAGAGTAGTAGAACTATGTTCTGGAGATTTAGGATTTTCATCTGCAAAAACTTATGATTTAGAAGTCTGGATGCCAAGCTATAATAGATATGTAGAAATATCATCTTGTAGTAATTTTGAAGATTACCAAGCAAGAAGATTAAACTTAAGATTTAGACCTAATGATAAAGGCAAAGTGACGTTTGTTCATACTTTAAATGGTTCTGGTTTAGCAGTAGGAAGAACATTTGCAGCAATACTTGAAAATTATCAACAAGAAGATGGAAGTGTAGTTATACCAGAGGTATTAAGGCCATATATGGGTGGATTAGAAGTAATTAAGAAATAGTATGTAGACAACAAGAATGTAGATATCAGGGGATATCCCTGATATCTTGCTTAAAATTCATATAAAACTTATAGACCAGTAAATACATTTAATTTTGGAGGAGATTTATGTTAAGGAGCAGAAAATACATTTTTATAATAATAATTTTAATACTCTCTACTGTATTTACTAGTTGTAGATATAAATTCAATAAAACTGATAAAGCAGATATAAGTAAAAATAAATATGAAACTTTAATGATAGATGATTATAACAATGTTGACATAGATAATATAAGTCAATATCAGATAGATGTGGTATTTAATCCAGAAGAAAAATATTATACAGCTAAGCAAAATGTTGTATATATAAATAATGAGGATATTTCATTGAATGAGATATATTTTCACATTTACCCTAATGCATTTAAGAAAGAGAGTACTGCTCCTTTTTTATTTGATAATTTTAAAAAGGCATATCCTAATGGATTTAAACCTGGTTATATAGACATACAAAAAGTTTCAGTAAATAATAAAGAGCTAGATTTTAGCATAATTGGTGAAGATAAAACTATACTTAAAATACCTTTAAGTGATGAAGTATTGCCTAAACAAAAAATAAACATCTATATAGAATATAAGGTGGTTATACCTCCAGCTCATGATAGATTTGGATATGGTGAAAAGACCTTTAATCTAGGAAATTGGTATCCTATACTTGCTGTTTATGATGATGAAGGGTGGAATTTAGATCCATATTATAGTATTGGGGATCCTTTTTATAGTGAAGTAAGCAACTATCAAGTAACGATAAAAGCTCCAAAAGATATTAAAATAGCTGCTTCTGGTTTGAAAATATCAGAAAAAACGATAGATAATATGAAAATATGGAAGTTTAAAGCTGAATTAATGCGAGATTTTGCTTGGGTTGCAAGTAAAGATTTTATTGAAGATGAAATAAAAGTAAATGATACTATAGTTAAATTTTATTTTTTGAATGATAACATTGAAATACAGAGTTTTGTAAAAAATGTAGCTTTTGATTGTATCAACATATTTAATAAGATATTTGGTAAATATCCATATAAGCAGTATTCAGTTGTTGCTACAAATTTTTCAAGTGGTATGGAATATCCAGGAATAGTTTTTATAGGAGAAGAATATTATTCTGATGAATATAGAGAATTTTTAGAGACAGTAATAGTTCATGAAACAGCACATCAATGGTGGTATGGCATTGTTGGAAATGATGAAGTAGATGAAGCATGGTTAGATGAATCTATAACTTCTTATTCAGAGGTTATTTATATTAGTGAAAAATATGGTGATGAAGTTGGAGAATATTATTACTATGAAAATACATCAAATTACTATATATCTAGAAAATCAATATTAAAGATTCCGGATGAAGTTATAGTAAAACCTTTAAGTAAATTTAAAGGATGGGATGATTATGCACCATTAATTTATTCTAAAGGAGCAATGTTTATATATGAAATAAAAGAAAAATATGGTGAAGATGTACTTTATAACATACTAAATGAGTTTTTTAATAGGTATAGATTTAAAATTGCTTCTACTAGTGATTTTGTCAATGTATGTGAAGATATCACTGGGGATGATTTTACTGATTTAATAAATTATTGGCTCTATGGTAAAAATGTATCTTAAGTGGTTTAAAAATTGCTTTTTAGGTAAAAACTATTAGGTATATTTAAGGATTTTAAACAATTGTACATTAAAACTAATTTGACAAAAAAAATTTATTGATGTATTATATATAGTTGTGGTAATGGCTGATTTTAAGATTTTGTGCACCCGTAGCTCAGCAGGATAGAGCGGCGGCCTCCTAAGCCGTGTGTCGGAGGTTCGAATCCTCTCGGGTGCGCCATTTTTATATATAGGGGATACTTGTCTATGGATGAATATTTCATGAGGTTGGCTTTAGAAGAGGCATATAAAGCTTATAAAATTGATGAGGTTCCTGTAGGGGCTGTTATTGTAAAAGATGGAGAGGTTATAGGAAGAGGATATAATATTAAAGAAACGCTCAAGGACGCTACTTGTCATGCAGAGATTATAGCTATTAAAGAGGCAAGTAAAAAATTAGGTGGCTGGAGACTTTTAGGAGCTACTATGTATGTTACTATAGAGCCTTGCCCTATGTGTGCAGGAGCAATAGTAAACTCTAGGATAGAAAAACTTGTCATAGGAGCCAAAGATTTTAAAATGGGCGGCTGTGGTTCTGTAATAAATATAGTTGATAATCCTAAATTTAATCATAGAGTACAAATTGTATGGGGTGTGCTAGATAAGCAGTGCTCTGATATTATGAAGGAGTTTTTTAAAAAACTAAGAAAAAAATAATACTATGGAGAGATGGCAGAGCTGGTCGAATGCGCCTGACTCGAAATCAGGTGTACACCCCCTAAGGTGTACCGAGGGTTCGAATCCCTCTCTCTCCGCCATATGAAAATAAGAGAGTATCTTTATGATATTTTTAGACAAAGTACTAATTGATATAAAGATAATATTATAAGAATAAGTAAATTCATAAGTGCACAGGGGAGTAACTGGCACTTTTATAGTGTAATTAAGCCAACATCATGATAAGTTCTCTTATCTGGCTTAATTTTAAATAGTGAGACTTGTGTATAGCGTTATTACGTTATACTCAAGTCTTTGTTTTTGATAAGAGAAATCGATAGTTTATAGTTAATAGTTAATAGACTAGTTATTGTGGACTATTGACTAACAACTATTAACTTAATGAAAAAGGATGGTGTTTTTATGGAAACATTTGTATTAAATATTATTGCTAATTCATCTTTACCTATTCTTTTTATGATTATAGCAATAATGCTATATACATTAAGTAAAGGAGCAGATTTACTAGTAAATGAGGCAGTAGCATTATCAGAAGAATTAGGAATACCTAAAATGATTATTGGTGCTACAATTGTAAGTTTAGGAACTACACTTCCTGAAGCTTCAGTTTCAGTTATGGCATCAATTTCAGGTAATTCTAGTTTGGCTTTAGGTAATGCAGTTGGTTCTGTAATATGTGATACTGGACTCATATTAGGTATTGCGGCATTAATTTCCCCATTAAAAATTCAGAAAGATATTGTTAATAGACATGGTTGGATTCAATTTTTTGCTGGATTATTATTGGTAATAGTTTCTATACCATTTACTTCTTTAAGTCATATATTTACTAATGGAGGATATATATCTAAATCATCTGGATTTTTATTTATTTTTCTATTGATAATATATATATATACTTCTGTAAGATGGACTAAAAATAACAAGGATGAAAATGCAGTTACAGTAGAATTCAGTGGAGAAATAGAAAATAAATTCATGATTTTAATAAAACTGATTTTAGGCGTAGTTATTATTATAATTTCTTCAAAATTATTAATTCCGACAGTGCAAGAAACAGCTATAAGATTAAGCGTTCCGAATAGTGTAATAGCAGCTACTTTAGTTGCGTTTGGCACGTCACTTCCTGAACTTGTTACATCTGTTACAGCTTCTATAAAAGGTCATGGAGAATTAGCTATTGGTAATGTTATAGGTGCAGATATTTTAAATGTATTATTTGTGGTAGGATCAGCTGCAGCATTTTCAAAAGAAGGTATACATGTTACTCCTGATTTTTTCAAACTATATTTTCCAGCAATGATATTTATTTTAACTATATTTAGATTAGGTACTATACTTAGTAAAGATAAACTTAGAAGATCATTTGGACTGATTTTGCTGTTAACTTATGTTGTAATAAGCATGTTAAGCTATTTATAGATAAATTTAGTATTATTTAACACTTTACAAGTACCAATAGAAAATGATATAATTATATTTGCATGATTTTAAGATAATATATTTTGGAGAGATGGCTGAGTCTGGCTGAAGGCGCTCGCCTGGAAAGCGGGTAGACGCGAAAAGCGTCTCGCGGGTTCGAATCCCGCTCTCTCCGCCAAAATTAAATTTTGCCGTGCTAGATGGGGAGGTAGCGGTGCCCTGTAACCTGCAATCCGCTATAGCAGGGTCGAATTCCCGATTGAGGCTTGCTATTGTGAGGTCTGCCCTGAGTAAGTGGCGTTGACGATTGGGTCCTACGCAACGGAAATTCATGAACCCCGTCAGGTCCGGGAGGAAGCAGCGGTAAGTGAACACTTCCGTGTGCCGTAGGGGTGCCTGGTTTGAGTTAACTGCTCAGGTAACGCTTGGGGTAGTAAGTCAAGGTCGGGTGCACGGCTTTAAATTAAAGAACTAATTAAAGGACTATGGTGTAGATCATAGTTCTTATTTTTATTTTAGAAAGTTATCATTTTTTTGTAGAAAAATGTAGAAAAATATAGGAAAATATTGTATTATGTAGAGTATATAGTATTACAACTTTTGTTGTTAGAAAATTGAATAATTTTACTTACTTAAAATTAATAAAGGGTGTTTGTTATGATATTTAATTCGTTTAAGAGAAAATTAATCGTTGCACTTATTATGTTAGCGATTTTTCCAATCATTACTTTGGGTTTTGTAGTCAATTTAACAGTAAAGGAGCAGATAATAAATCAAGCAATTGATGTTAAAACTCAGTTTGTAGCTAATAAAACAGATGAGATTAATAGGTGGTTTAACGATAAAGAGAAAACTTTAGAAGCTATTATAAGTGATTATCTAGCTCATAAAGAACAGATGGATTCAGTAATTAGTTCTGAAAATATAGATAGTTATCTTGCCGATTTAGCTAAAAATATAGATTCTTTTTCAGATATATATGTAATTATAAAAGGTAGAGAAGAATATAACTCTGCTTTATTAGATGGTGAAAATGATATTAGAATAAAACTATTATATGATAAAGTATTAAAAACCGGCAATACTTTATGGAGTCAACCTTATAAAGATTTAAAGACTGGAAAAATGATTTTGACTATATTTATTCCTATAAAAGATGCAACAGGAGAAATAAAAGAAGTAATAGGAGCAAATATATTTATTAATTCTATAGAAGATGTATTTAAGGAGCTAAGAGAAAAATTAGTAGCTGATGGTTTTACTGTTAGAGTTATGACTTTAGAAGGTAATAAGATAGATCTTTTTAATGGCATTAATAGATCAACTAATAGTCTTGACAAAGAATTAGAAAATATTAATTTATCAACATTAATAGATGGAGATAATGGAAAAATATCGATTCAAGGTAAAGAATATTTTGTTATTCAATCAATTATTCCTAAGGTAGGATGGAAATTAGTTTGTTTAATAGATAAACGTATATTTTTTACAAATATAATGAGACTAAATAAATACATAACAATAACTGTAATATTTACACTTATATTTGTAATATTATTAGCTTCATTTTTATCTAATCAATTTTCTAAACCATTAGAAAAATTAAGGGAAGGGACTATTGAGTTATATAAAGGCAATTATGATTATAAAATCTCAATGTATAGAGATGATGAATTTGGACAATTGGCAAAAGCCTTTAATAGAACAACAGATGAACTTGATAAAACCTATAAAAGATTAAGTGAACAGACAAAAATGTTAATAGAAAATAATAAACAGTTACGGGATATGAATATTGAGTTACAGGCTTCATATGAACAACTTCAGGCTGTTACATTGGAGCTCAATGAATCAAAAGAAAAATATAGATTATTAGTTGAAAATATGAATGATTTAGTATGGGTTATTGATTCTAATTGTAGAATTATGTTTGTTAATAAACAGATAAAAGATATGTTGAAATACGACAAGGAAGAAGTTGTAGGTACAGATATAAGGGATCTCTTATCAAAGATGTGGTATTTTAATAGTATAGAAGGTAAAAGTAAAAGTTTAAATAGTGACTTTAAGAAGTTGATGGAAAGTGATTATAATAGTGTTCAAGTTATATTAAAGTCTAAGAATGGAAAAGAAGTAATAGGAGAAGTTAGTACTAGAAGAATATTTGATAAAGGAAAATTTATTGGGGTACATGGTGTATTAAGGAATATTACAGAGAGAAAACAATTATATAGCCAGATCATAAGAAAAAATAAAGAGCTTTCTACAATCAATAAAATCAGTAAAAACTTAAATTCTACAATGAATATAAATAAACTTCTAAAAATGGTTGTTGATGATATAGTAGACCTAATGGAAGTTCCTCTGTGTACAATAAGATTATTAACAGAAGATGATAAATTAAAGTTAATGTCCTATTCAGGAGAACTAACAGATATTATATGGTCTGATGAGATACCAGTTAACGAGGATATTTTAGGAGAAGCTATAAAAAAAGGTGACATTATTAAACTTAGTGATTTTACTGACAAAAATATAAGCAAGTACAATAAGAAAGTTATTGAAAGTGGAAAGGTCGATCGTATAAATGTCATTCCACTGATTGCAAGAGAAAAAATATTAGGAGTACTTACAGTAACTACAAAAAAAGAGATTGATGAAAGTGAAACTACTATTTTGACTTCTGTAGCAAATCAAGTAGCCATGATGATTGAAAATATAAACTTATATAATGGACTAAAAGAGAGTTATTTAAGAACAATAAAGACTTTAGCAGCAGCAGTAGAAGCCAAAGATAAATATACAGAAGGTCATTCATATAGAGTTTCTAAATATTCATATATAATTGCAAAACATATGGGATTACCTAACAGGGTATGTGAAGAAGTAGAAATAGGTGGTATTCTTCATGATATAGGCAAAATAGGAATTAAAGATTCAATACTTACTAAACCAGGGAAATTGACTTATGAAGAATTTAATGAAATAAAAAGACATCCTACAATAGGTGATAAAATACTTCAAAACGTAGGTTTTTCAGATATTGTTATGAATGTAATCAAATATCATCACAAAAGGTATGATTTAAATGGCTATCCTGAAGAAAATAAAATATCAGAATTACCTTTAGAAGCTTGTATAGTAGGTGTTGCTGATGCTTTAGATGCAATGGCTTCAAGCAGGTCATATAGAAAGGCTATGAGTATAGAAGATGCTATTAAAGAAATTATTAAAAATAAAGGAACTCAATTTCATCCAGAGGTTGTAGATGCATTGGTGGATATGTATAAAAAGACTCCTGAAACTATTATAGAAATTTCGAAATCTTATTGCGATTAACATTAAATGACTAGCGGCTTTGGCCGCTTTTTTTATGGTAGAAGTATTTAGTATCTGATATAATTAATTATGGAAAAACATTTGTTTGAAGGTGATGAAATGGCATATCAAGCTTTATATAGAAAATATAGACCTAGGAACTTTGATAGTGTCTTAGGTCAAGAGCATGTTACCACAATATTGAAAAATCAAATAATAAATAATAGTATTGCTCATGCATATCTGTTTTCAGGAACAAGAGGAACAGGTAAGACATCTACAGCTAAAATATTTGCAAGGGCTGTTAATTGTTTAAATAATAAGGATGGAAATCCATGTAATGAATGTGAAGTATGTAAAGGAATATTAAATGATACTATTATGGATGTTGTAGAGATGGATGCAGCTTCAAATAATAGTGTAGACGATATAAGGGAATTAAGGGAAAAAGTTAAATATCCTCCTTCAAAAGGGAAATATAAAGTTTATATAATAGATGAAGTCCATATGCTGTCAAAAGGGGCATTTAATGCACTTTTAAAAACACTAGAAGAGCCACCAAAACATTTATTATTTATTTTAGCTACTACAGAACCACAAAAACTACCAGCTACAATATTATCAAGATGTCAAAGATTTGATTTTAAGAGGATAAGTGTAGACGATATTGTTAAAAATATGAGATCTATATGTGATGAACTGAATATAGATGTAGAAGATAGAGGCCTTCGACTTATAGCTAGAAATTCTGATGGTGCAATGAGAGATGCACTTAGTATATTAGACCAATGTGTATCTTTTTCAGATGGAAAAATAACATATGAATATATTTTATCTATATTAGGCACAGTAAACCTAGACATTATATTTGAACTAACTGATGCTGTTATTAATGGTAATTTGGATAAAACTTTAGAGTTAATTGAGAACATAGTTAGAGCTGGAAAAGATATTAATCAATTTATTAAAGATTTGATTTTGCACTTTAGAAATTTAATGATAGCAAAAACTTCTAGTAATATTGAAGATATTATAGATGCTAGTGATGAAATGATAGATAAACTAAAAAAACAGGCAAAAATTATTGAGCTAGATGATATAATGAGAGCTATCAAAATATTATCTGATGTAGAAGTTAAAGCAAAATGGTCATCTCAACCTAGAATAATTTTAGAAGTAGGTTTAATAAAATTTATAAAATCATCATCTGATATTGATATAGATAATTTATTAGAAAAAGTTATGAAACTCGAAAAAATTATAGAGGAAGGTAATTTTCATATAAGTAAACCAAGTTATTCACATAATACTGAATTTAAAACTTTAATATCAGATAATGTTAAAAAAGATGTTTTAAAGCAGGAAGTACAAATAAAAGACGAAATATCTAAGCAAGATGGAAATATTAATAGTGTAGATACAAGTTTTGATAAAATAAAATCAGATTGGTTAAAATTCCTAAAGAGTTTAAAAAAAGAGAAGATCAGTATACATGCTTTATTGATGGAAGGCAAACCAGTTAGCTTTGAAAATAATATATTAACAATAGCTTTTGAAGATGGCTTTGCTTTTCATAAGGATGCTATAGAAAAGAAAGATAATAAACAGTTTGTAGAAAAAACAATAAGTAAATACTTCAATTGTAATATAAAAACGAAATTTATTATGGCAAATGAAATAAAAAAGACAGAGGATAAACAAGACGATAAAAAAAAAGATATAATTGAAAAAATTAAAAACATTTTTGGTGAAGATTTAGTTGAAATTGTTTGATATAATTAGGCTGACAAAATAAAATTAAGGAGGATGATATAATGGCAAAAGGAAGATTCCCAGGTATGGGAAATTTCAATAACATGATGAAGCAAGTACAAAAAATGCAAAAAGAAATAGCAAAAATGCAAAAAGAGTTAGAAGAAAGAGAAGTAGAAGCTAGTTCAGGTGGTGGAGCTGTTACAGTTAAAGCAAATGGTAAGAAAGAAATACTAGATATAACTATAGATAAAGACGTGGTAGATCCTGACGATATAGAAATGTTACAGGATTTAATTTTAGCTGCAGTAAATGAGGCTTTAAGAAAAGCAGATGAGATGGTAAACAGTGAGATGCAAAAAATTACTGGAGGAATGCCAGGTTTATTCTAAGAAGGTGATATAGATGGAATACTTTCCTAAACCAATTGCAAAATTGATAGAAGAATTTTCGAAATTGCCTGGTATAGGTAAAAAAACGGCTCAACGATTAACATTTTATGTACTTAATATGAAAAAAGAAGAAGCCATGAATCTTGCAAATGCAATAGTTAATGCAAAAAGGGATATTAAATATTGTAGTGTATGTGGCAATTTAACAGATAGAGATCCTTGTCTAATTTGCAGCAATAAAAGAAGAGATGAAACGTTAATATGTGTAGTTGAAGACCCTAAAGATATAGTTGCAATGGAGAGAACTAAAGAATTTAAGGGACTTTATCATGTACTTCATGGCAGTATTTCACCTATGGAAGGTATTGGACCAGAGGACATTAGAATCAGAGAATTACTAATTAGAATAAAAAATAGTCCAGTAAAAGAAGTGATTTTAGCTACAAATCCTACTATTGAAGGTGAAGCTACAGCAATGTATATATCTAAGCTTATAAAACCAATGGGGATAAAAACCACTAGAATAGCCCACGGAATACCAGTGGGAGGAGATTTAGAATATGCAGATGAAGTTACACTATCAAAGGCTTTAGAAGGAAGAAGAGAAATATAATTATGTATAACCCTCCAAAAAAATGTAAATAATTAAGATAAAAATTATTTTGGGGGGTTATTAATATGTCAAATATGTTTTCGCAAAATAAAGTGAAAACACTTTTGAATGTAAATAACTTATTAGTTAATATGAAGGACAAGTTGATTCACCATAAAAGCAATGAAGAGGAATTTTTTAAAGCCTTAAAAATGGCACATTTTGAATGGAAAGAAGCAGAAAATTATTTTCAAAATGTAACAGATCCCGATTTAATAGATTTTGCTATCTATAATATGGAGGCTGCAAAAACAAAATATATCTACCTTTTAAAAGAAGCTAGAAAAAAAGGAATAAAAGCATCTGTATAAAGGCTTGTAATATTATTTTATTTTTACTTATATACTTAAATAAGAAAATATTTTAGGAGCGTGGAATAAATGGGCTTGGGTTTAGAGGTGGGGGTAGCTTTATCTTATATAGTGGCATTAGCCGTAATATTAATTGTTGTAACAATTCTTTTAAAACCGTTAAAATTAATTTTAAAATTAATAATTAATGGAATAATAGGTTTAGTATTACTTTTGTCAGTAAATTTTTTCGGTAAGTTTATTGGAATAAAGATAGGGATTAATATTATAACGATAATCATTGCAGGATTTTTAGGGATACCAGGAGTGATTTTGTTAATAATAATAAATTATATTTTGTAAATGAAAGTGGTAGAATAAGAGAGGGAATGTTTTCCCTCTTTTTTCTTTAACTATAAACTAATGACTAGCAACTATTGACTATCGACTAACAACTTCTTATTAGAAAAAAATAAAAATTCGATAAATTTGTCTTATATCATATTGTATCTATTGAACAATTTATATTTATCTGTTATACTAAAAAATGCAAACTGTTATATATTTAAAACTAAGATTTCCAGTATTATTAATGACCTGTTATATGAAAAATATAATATTGTACTACAACAGATACAATAAAAAACCACTGTTGTATAACAATTAATTTTATTTCCATAAGTTAATAATTCCTTTATATTTATTGAAGGAATTAAAGCTAATATATAGAAATATTCTGTGTATTTATAAGAACACAAAATTAAATTATTTTAATGGTTAATATGAAAGGAGGAAAATTGATGGCAAACAAAATGGTTGAAATTCGTTGGCATGGCCGTGGTGGTCAAGGTGCAAAAACTGCTTCATTATTATTAGCTGAAGCTGCATTTGCTACAGGTAAATTTATTCAAGGATTCCCTGAGTATGGTCCAGAAAGAATGGGAGCACCAATTACAGCTTATAACAGAATTAGTGATAGCAAAATAAGAATACATAGTAATATTTATGAACCAGACTATGTAGTAGTTGTTGATGAGACTTTACTTAAAGACGTAGATGTAACGGCTGGATTGAAAAAAGAGGGCGCTATTGTAATTAACTCAGAAAAGAGCCCAGAAGAATTAAGACCGCTTTTAAAAGGATATGAAGGAAGAGTTTACACTATTGATGCAAGAAAAATTTCAATTGAAGCATTAGGAAAATACTTCCCAAATACTCCAATGTTAGGAGCTATAGTTAAAGTTGCTAACATAATGGAAGAAGAAGTATTCTTAAAAGCTATGGAAGAATCTTTTGCTCATAAGTTTGCTACAAAGCCAGAGGTTATCGAAGGAAATATGGAAGCTATCAAGAGAGCCTTGAAGGAGGTTAAGGGCGATGAAAGATAATAAAAAGGTTACAATAACTACTGAAACGACTTGGAAAGAAATAACTCCAGGTGGAATCATCTATGAAGCTGGTAATGCGCATAATTATAAAACTGGCGAATGGAGATCAATGAGACCTATCTGGAATAGTGAGAAATGTAAACAGTGTTTATTATGCTTCCCAGTATGCCCTGACTCATCAATATTACTTGAAGACGGAAAAGTAGTAGGAATTGACTATGACCATTGTAAAGGCTGTGGGGTATGTGTAGAGGCATGTCCATTTAAAGTATTTGACTTTGTTAAAGAAGATTAGTTGTAAGGAGGGAAACAAATGGCTATAAGAGAAAGATTAAGTGGTAACGAAGCAGTTGCAACTGCTATGAAACAAATAAATCCTGATGTTGTTGCAGCTTTCCCTATTACTCCATCAACTGAAGTACCACAGTATTTCTCACAATTTGTTGCTAATGGTTCAGTTGATACAGAGTTCGTTGCTGTTGAAAGTGAGCACAGTGCTATGAGTGCTTGCGTTGGTGCATCAGCTGCAGGTGCAAGGGTTATGACTGCTACATCAGCTAATGGTCTTGCTTTAATGTGGGAGATATTATATATAGCTGCTTCATCAAGATTACCAATAGTTATGCCTGTTATAAACAGAGCATTATCAGGTCCAATCAATATCCACAATGACCATAGTGATTCTATGGGAGCTAGAGATTCAGGTTGGATACAATTATATTCAGAAGATAATCAAGAAGCATATGATAATATAATTCAAGCTATTAGAATAGCAGAGCATAAAGATGTTAGACTGCCTGTAATGGTATGTTTAGATGGATTTATAGTTAGCCATTCAGTTGAAAATATAGAATTATTAGAAACTGAAAAGGTTAAAGAGTTTGTTGGTGAATACGATCCAGGTTTAGATACATTATTAAATCCAGAGCAACCAGTTGCTATGGGACCATTGGATTTACCACCACATTATTTTGAACATAAACGTCAACAAGCTGAAGCTATGAAGAATGCTAAGAAAGTTATTTTAGAAATAGCTAAAGAATTTGAAGCTTTAACAGGAAGAAAATACGGTTTATTTGAAGAGTATAAAATGGAAGATGCAGAGGTTGCTATTGTTGTACTTAACTCAACTGCAGGAACAGCTAAGGAAGTGGTTGATGAGTTAAGAGAAAAAGGTGTAAAAGCTGGATTAATTAAGATAAGAGTATTTAGACCATTCCCTGTTGAAGAATTAAGAGATGCATTAAAACATGTTAAAGCTATAGCTGTAATGGATAAAGCAGATAGTTTCTCAGCTGCTGGTGGTCCAGTATTTGTTGAAACTAGAGCAGCATTATATGATGCTGAAACTAAGCCAGTTGTAATAAACTATATTTATGGTTTAGGTGGTAGAGACGTAAGAACTAATGATATTATGAAGGTATACAATGACTTACTTGAAATAGTTGAAACAGGAGAAGTTAAGTCAGTTTACAACTACTTAGGTGTAAGAGAATAGGAGGTGTACCGAATGGCTTTAAATTTAAGAGAAGCTGCAAAGAGACCTGAAAGATTTACAGGTGGTCATAGATTATGTGCTGGATGTGGTGCTTCTGTAACTGTTCGTGCTGTTTTAAGAGCATTAAAACCAGAAGATAAAGCAGTTATAGGTGCTGCTACTGGTTGTTTAGAGGTTTCAAGTTTCTTGTATCCATATACAGCTTGGAAAGATTCATTTATTCATAACGCATTTGAAAATGCAGGAGCTACTATAAGTGGTGTTGAAGCTGCTTATACAGTTTTAAAGAAAAAAGGAAAAATAAACGATACTTATAAGTTTATAGCTTTTGGTGGAGACGGTGGTACTTACGATATAGGTCTTCAATCATTGTCAGGAGCAATGGAAAGAGGACATGACATGGTATATGTTTGCTATGACAATGGTGCTTATATGAATACTGGTATCCAAAGATCATCAGCTACTCCAAAATATGCAAATACAACAACTTCTCCAGCAGGAAAAGTTGTTCCAGGTAAGCAACAGTTTAGAAAAGATTTGACTCAAGTTATGGCAGCACATCATATACCATATGTTGCGCAAACTGCACCATTTGGTAACTTCAGTGATATACATCAAAAAGCTGAAAAAGCTATATATACTGAAGGACCAGCTTTCTTAAATGTATTTACTCCATGTCCTCGTGGATGGAGATATGATACTCCAAAATTAATGGAAATAGTTAAGTTAGCTATAGATACTTGCTACTGGCCATTATATGAAGTAGAAAATGGTGAGTGGAGATTAACATACAAGCCTAAGAAGAAACTTCCGATAGAAGACTTCTTAAGACCACAAGGAAGATTTAAACACTTATTCAAACCAGAAAATCAACATTTAATTGAAGAACTTCAAAAAGAAATTGACAGAAGATGGGAAATGCTCCTTGAAAAATGTGGAGAATAATAAAAAAAGCCCTAACCTATTAAAGGTTAGGGCTTTTTATCTACAAAAAAACCTTTTTAAATATTTGAATTATTCTGAATTTTTTGATTTAATATTATTAAAGAAAAAATATAAAAGGGGGATATACTATGGCTGCACCAAAATTGAATGTAGAATTGAGGTATGAAGGTGGCAGGAGGTACTCTATTAAATTAAGAAAAGATGGTTTTATACCAGGAGTAATTTATGGTCATAATAAAGAGACCAAAAGCATTAAACTAAATGAAGTTGAAACATTAAAAGTTTTAAAAAGATTCGGTTCAGGTTCTACAGTAAACTTGAGCTTAAACGGAGAAGTGATTCCAGCTATAATTAAAGAAGTACAAAAGGATATTATTAAAGATAATTTATTACATATAGACTTTCAACAACTTTCTGAAGATGAAGAAATTAAAGTTTTTGTTCCTGTAGTTTTATCTGGAAAAGGGAAAGTAGAGAGTTCTACAACTATTATTCAGCAACAGATAATGGAATTAGAAATAAGATGTTTACCAAAATACATACCAACTACTGTAGAAGTTGATGTATCTAATCTAAAATTTGGTGATTCTATTACAGTGGGGGACTTGAAGTTAGGAGATAATATAGAAATATTACATGATGAAAATGAAGTTATAGCATCATTAACTGCAAATAGTAAGTATGAAGAGCTTGAAGACGATAAGAATGTACCTATTTATGAAAGTGATAAGAGTATATTAGATAGATAAACTTAAAGCGGCCTTTGGCCGCTTTGAGCTTGTTGACAAAGTTATATTATTTAATGAATTGAAAAAATAGCGTTCATAGACAAATCTTCAGAGAAAACATAGACTTATAGTTTCGAAAAATCCTAGTATTTATTTAGTTTACACCCTGAAAGTGATCTTTGATCGCTTTTTCTTTTTTTTGATAGATTAAGTTTTGCTGTTGTACTAATTTTGCATTTCTGTTCACTGTCCTCTGTACTCTGTCAACTGAAAAAGACTTCCATGTTTAAAAGAAAATAGTATTGGAAATAATGAGTAGAGAGAAAAATTAAGGAGGGGAAATTATGGCCGATGTACATATAAACTGTAATTTAAGAAATGAAATAGGCAGTAAAGCATGTCATAGAATTAGAAGTAGAGGACAGGTACCAGGTGTTATATATGGACATCATTTTTCAGGTTATAGTGTCCAATTTGATGCTTTGGAGCTTAACAAAATAATTAAGGAATATGGAGAAAATGCATTAATTAATGTTGAAGTAGAAGGAAATACTTTTCCAGTAATGATAAAAGAAATACAAAGAGATCCAATTAAAGGCAATATAATTCATATTGATTTGCAAAAGACTTATGAAACAGAAAAAATTCATGTTACAGTACCTATTGTGTTAAAAGGCAAGGAATATGTAAAAAATATTGGAGTTGTACAGCAGCAATTAAAAAATATAGAAATAGAATGTTTGCCTACACAAGTACCAAAGAATATTACAGTTGATATATCTAATCTTTTGACTGGTCGTTCATTAAGAGTATCCGATGTAGAATTTGGAGAAGAAATAAGTGTTTTAAACGATAAAAATGAAGTAATAGTATCACTTGCATCTATGAAGAATGAAGATGGTGAAGAAGCTGAAAATGAAGATGAAATAAACTTAGTATAAATCATCAAAAAACCTGTATCTAAGCTATTTAACTTAGATACAGGTTTTTTATGTAAAATTATAGTTCGACGTTACTATAGAAAAAAGTAGAAAAAAATGATATAATGGAACAAAAATAATAAACGTGAAGAAATTGGTAAATAAATGCCAAAGCGTGGTGAAAATTAATGAAAATAGTCTTATTAATTCTTTTATTAATTCCTTTTGTAATGTTACAAACATATATAATAAGAGATGTTTTAGAAGTAGCTAGAAGAAGTAAGAAGCATCATAGTTCTTATAGTAAAAATAATAGTGTGAATGCATATAATTATTATAGACATTCTAGATTTAATAGAAATAATATTAGAGCTGTCAAATAACAAAATCTTCGACTTTAATAAATTTAGGAAGATTTTGTTGAAATCCATATACGGAAATTATATTTGGAATTATTCACAACTTAATAAGGAACATAATTTCCTATGGATTATAAAAATCGTCATCTTTTAGATGGCGATTTTAGCATTTTAAAAGTAAAATTTGAAATTAGCTTATTTTTTAATTAAAATAGATATAAGAATATTTTTGGAGATGACTTAAAATGAGAAAGATAAATGTAAGTGAGATAATAGACAAAGTTAAAGAAATGTGTATAAAGGCTAATTATGAATTAGGGGAAGATGTACTAAAAAAGCTACAAAGTGCCAAAGATAAAGAACAATCCCCTATAGGAAAAGATATTTTGGATAAGTTAATATGGAATGCAAATATATCAAAAGACAAACAAATGCCAATGTGTCAGGATACTGGAATGGCAGTTTTTTTTGTTGAAATAGGACAGGATATATATATAGAAGGTGGAAATTTAACTGAAGCAATAAATGAAGGAGTTAGACGTGGTTATAAAGAAGGATTTTTAAGAAAATCAGTAGTTAATGACCCAATAATAAGAGAAAATACCATGGACAATACACCTGCAATAATACATTATGATTTAGTCGAAGGAGATAGATTAAAAATAAGTTTTGCACCAAAGGGATTTGGAAGTGAAAATATGTCTGGCTTAAAAATGTTAAAACCATCAGATGGGATTGAAGGTATTAAGAAATTTGTTTTAGATGTAGTAAAAAATGCAGGTGCTAATCCTTGTCCTCCTATTGTTGTTGGTGTAGGTATTGGAGGGACAATGGAAAAAGCGTGTATATTAGCTAAAAAAGCTTTATTTAGAAAAATTGGAGAATTTAATCCTATAAAGCATATTGAAAAGTTAGAAAAAGAACTATTAGATGAGATTAATAAAACGGGGATAGGACCTCAGGGATTGGGAGGAGATGTTACAGCTTTATCTGTAAATATAGAAGTTTTTCCTACTCATATCGCTGGACTGCCTGTTGCAGTTAATATAAACTGTCATGCAGCAAGACATATGGAAGTAGAACTATGAAATAAAAGTTAGGATACAGAGGACAGAGAACAGGATAAGGTTATGAAGAGAAGAAGGAGGATTTAATTGAAAGAAATAAAAATAACTACTCCATTAAATGATAATATTATAAAAAAGTTAAATGCTGGGGATAGAGTATATATTACAGGTACTATTTATACTGCTAGAGATGCAGCACATAAAAGAATGGTAGATAGTTTAAAAAACAGTGAAAGCTTACCTTTTGATATAAATAATTCTATAATCTATTATGTTGGACCATGTCCACCAAAACCAGGTCATGTAATAGGTTCAGCAGGTCCTACTACCAGTTATAGAATGGACGATTATACTCCTATATTATTAAAAGCTGGACTAAAAGGAATGATAGGAAAAGGGAATAGAAGTAAAGAGGTTATTGATTCAATAATAAAATATAATTGTGTGTACTTTGCTGCGATAGGAGGAGCAGGAGCTTTGATTTCAAACTGTATTAAATCCTCAGAAATTATAGCCTATGAAGATTTGGGTACAGAAGCTATTAGAAAACTTTATGTAGAGGATTTACCAGTTATAGTTGCTATAGATAGTAAAGGAAATAATTTATATGATATAAATATTAGAAATAAATAATAAAAATAGAAGGAGAAAGATTATGAATATAGGTGAAAGATCCCTTAAATTGCATGAAAAAACTAAAGGTAAAATTTCTATCAAGTCAAAGATCGATGTTGTTGACAAGGAGAGTTTATCACTAGCATATACACCTGGAGTTGCAGAGCCTTGTAAGCGTATAAAACAAGATAAAAATAATATATATAAATATACATCTAAAGGCAATATGGTTGCTATTGTAACAGATGGTAGTGCTGTTCTAGGCTTAGGAGATATAGGCGCAGATGCTGCATTACCTGTTATGGAAGGGAAAGCAATACTTTTTAAAGAATTCGCAGATATAGATAGTTTTCCGATTTGTATTAATTCTAAGGATGTAGATACAATAGTTAATACTATAAAGCTTATAAGTTCATCTTTTGGAGGTATAAATCTTGAAGATATTTCAGCTCCAAGATGTTTTGAAATAGAGGAAAGGCTAAAAAAAGAATTAGATATTCCTGTATTTCATGATGATCAACATGGTACAGCTGTTGTAGTATTGGCAGGTCTTTTAAATAGTGCAAGACTTCTAAAAAGGGAACTAAAGAGCTTCAAAATAGTTATTAATGGAGCAGGAGCCGCAGGAATAGCAATTTGTAAATTACTTTTAAAAGTAGGAATAAAAGACATAATCGTATGCGATAGTAAAGGAGCTATTTATAACGGTAGAGAAGATTTAAATTGGGTTAAAGAAGAAATTTCTCAAATTACAAATCCAAGAGAAGAAAAGGGTAAGCTTAAAGATGTGATTAAAGGTAAAGATGTATTTATAGGGGTATCAGCGCCAGGGGTTTTAACAGGAGATATGATTCAAAATATGAATGAAGATCCAATTATATTTGCTCTTTCTAACCCTATACCAGAAATTATGCCTGATATTGCAAAAGAGTATGGGGCAAAAATAGTTGCTACCGGTAGATCTGATTTTAGCAATCAGATAAATAATGTATTAGCTTTTCCTGGAATTTTTAGAGGTGCTTTAGATGCTAAAGCAAAAGCTATAAATGATGATATGAAAATAGCAGCAGCTTATGCAATTGCATCTATTATAGAAGATGATGAATTAAAGAGTGATTATATAATACCTAATCCATTTGATAAGAGAGTTGTGAAAAGAGTATCAGATGCTGTAAAGGATATAATAAATAATTAGTTAGTTTCATAAGAAAGGAAGATAGTTGTGAGAAATGTCGTAAAAGAGGTGACAACAAAACAACTGAAGCCATTTTGGGAAGTTATTTTAATAATATTAATTTCAGTAATAGGTGTGAATTCACTCATAACATTATGTAATAGATTAGGTGAAAAATATGCAGGAATTGCTAGTATTATTATATTAATACTTTCTATAGGCGTTTGTATATTTATAATAAAAAAGTTACTTGAATGCTATACTTATATTTTAATAGATGATGAGCTTTTGTTTGAAAAAAGTGTTGGTAAGAAAAATAATTTAATTTTGAGGATCCCTATGGAGGATATAGAAACTATAAAACCTTATAGAGAGTTAAAAGATGATGAAAATATTGCTTATACTTATAAATTTATTTGTGACAAGGAATATGATAAATTCTATTTTGGCGAATTTGAAAAGGAAGGTAAAAGATATAGATTTATATTTAAACCAGGTGAAAGGTTATTAAATGCTTTAGGTAGTAAGGTTTTTAGTGATATAGAAAGCTGAGGAGATTTTATCCTCAGCTTTTTAAATAGATCCTTTTGTTTTTATTAAATTTTAATGTTTTTCTTTTATACATAAAATAGTCTGCTTTTTCAAAAGCTGATTGTAAATTATTGATATTATTTGTATTAGAGAAGCCAAAGCTAACACTTATTTTAAAAGGAAGTTTTTTGCTTTTTAGTGCAATATTATGTTCAATTCTATTGATTATTTTTTTCATTACATTATTTCCTACATTAGGAACTATAATTATAAATTCATCTCCACCATATCTTATTGGTATATCTTTTTTTCTTATAGATTCTTTAATCGATTGAGACACTATTTTTATAGCTTTATCTCCTGATTTATGACCCCAATTATCATTTATATATTTCAAGTTATCCATATCTATTATTATTACTCCATATGTTTCATAATCAGGAAAGTTTAAAATTCCTTCTTTAAAGTGTTCCCAAAAATTCCTATTATGCAAATTAGTAAAAGAATCTATATATGCAAGTTCTCTATAATAATTTATATTAAATGGACTGGTAGTGATGGAGATTAAATAAAATATATTGTCATTATGAAATACTTTTTGGCTTTTTATCATATGACCTTTATATTCTAATTTATTAAGGTTATTTTTTTTATTTAGTTTTAAAATATCAGAATTCACCACTAGAGACTTATAGAATTCAGATTTTTCTGAACTACAGAATAATATTTCTCCATCTTCATATAATAATAAAATAATTTCTTCTATCATTTTGTATCCCCCAATAGACCTATTTTTCCCCTTTGTTCTTTATTAGAACGTAATTTTTAAAAAAATGAAATATTCTTAAAGTAAGGTGGTGAATATTGTGTATGAAACTAATAAATGATAAACAAGAAAAAAATTTAATTGGTAAAAGATTGAAAATAGCACGTTTAAAAAACAATTTAACCCAACAGCAGGTTTCAATAAAACTACAAACTATGGATATTCATATCGATAGAGCTAGTATATCAAAAATAGAACAATGTAAAAGAATAGTTACCGACTATGAATTAGTAGCTTTTTCTAAACTTTTAGGTGTTAGTGTAAATTGGTTATTAGGTATTGAAAAAGAATAAAATTTATTAACACCTATAAACCTATCTGGGGTAATACTACCCAAATACTAATATAATTATTCATTAATAAATTGTCAAGTTTTTGTATTTAAGGCATTTTAATTACAAATATACTGCAAATTAAAAAGTATTATTTAGAAAAAACTTTATTAATATCATTTACTATCATGCTATCAATAGCTCCATTATCTGCTATTTGTCTTAAAATTTCTATAGCTTTATAGTGAGGCATTGGTTTACGATAAGGCCTTTCTTCAGTGAGTGCTTGATAAATATCCAAACAGGCCATAAGTCTTGAGTTAAAATCTAGTTGTTTATTATTTTTTCCAAAAGGATACCCTGATCCATCTAATTTTTCATGGTGATTTGCTGCCCATTCAGTAATCTCTTCAAAACCACTTATTTCACTTAAAACTATTCTAGTATAATAAGTGTGAGTTCTTATTATATCAAATTCTTTTTCTGTTAATTTACCATCCTTATCTAATATAGAATTAGGTATTGCTAATTTTCCTAAGTCATGCAAATCTGCAGCAATAATTAATTTTAGTTTTTCTTCTTTATCTTTATTATAATAATCACACATTTCAGATGCTTTTAAGCTTAACCCATATGAATGTTTAAGTGTAAATTTAGATTTAGAGTCTATAATTTTTGAAAAAACTTTTGTTATATCATGTATTTTTTCTAGACTTAAATTTTTACTAAAAGAAGGTACATTAGATTTTAATACTCTAATTACGTATTCATCTTTTAAATCTAGCCAAAAACTAGTGTTCTTACTAACTTTCAGAAATATATCAACTAACTTACTAGAGAATAGTTTATTTTCATTAGCCTTCACAAAAGATATTATTTTATTTCTATTTTTTAAATATGAGTTTTTTAAATCAAATCTTAAATCTAATGTATCGGCTAAAGAAATTATTTGAGACATTAAAGGAATACTATCTCCTTTTTTGCCAAAAAAACCGCTTCCATCGTAATTTTCATGATGATATAAAATTACACCTTCAACATTAGTCAAGAACGGATAATTTTTTAAATTTTCTTCAGATACAATACAATGATTCCTACAACTTTCAATACTATTTAATATATCAACGTTTTTATTTTGCAAAGTATCATGTATAGCTTTTTCGCTTATACTATTATCGTGTAGAAGAGCTAGAGACACTAAATCGAAAATTTCTTCTGGATGCATTCCTATTTCTTCAGCCATTCTTAAAGATATGTATGCAACTCTTTTTGAATGATTCAATGGTATTCCAAGTATATCTGTTTCAACGAAATCTAACGCCCATGATACAGCTAGTAAAAATTCATTTAGGTTAAAATCCATTGTATCACCCCTCAAATTATACCAATTATGCTATTTCTATTATAACACCTATTAGTTTTTATGAAACAATGATTTTGTTAGAATAAGGTAATAAATGATATTTTATGTTATGTAAATTAAATAATACAAGTTAACAGCGAACTTTGGGCATGCTTTACGAATAAAATATTAAAAAAGGGAAAAAATCTAGTTAATAATTATTTAAGGGGATGGTAAAATGGACCTAAAAATATGTAAAATGTGTAATAAACTAGATTATAATGGTATAGATTTATTAGGAGTACATATATGCAAGGAATGTGAAGATGATATTATTAGCATAAATATTAAAGATATAAAGTATGAATATTACAAGACGATGATTAAACATATTTGGATAGAATATTTAGTAGATGTAAGTTAAGCTTTATTGACATGGTTTTATTCCATGTCTTTTTGTTTTGTATATGTTAGATTATAATATTTATAAAAGAGAGACTAATGACGATTTTTTAGGAGGAGCTTTATGAGAGTGCCTATTATAGAAGGTCTAAATAATTATATTAATAAAAATAAAATTAGGTTTCATATGCCAGGGCATAAAGGTAAAGAAGCTTTGATAGATTGGGTAAATTTAATTCCTCAAATAGACGTTACTGAGATTGAAGGAACAGATAATTTACACTCCCCTAGTTCAATAATACTAGAGAGTCTTAAGTTAGCTTCTAAAACATTCAAGACAAAAAGAACTTATTATTCAGTTAATGGTACTACTGCAGGTATTTATGCAGCAATAATGTCATCTACAAAACCGGGCGATAAAATTTTAATCCAAAGAAACTGTCACAAATCTGTATATAATGCTATAATATTAGGAAAATTAAATCCAATATATATATATCCTAACTATAATAATGAGTACAATATAGTTACTGATATAAATCCTGATGATATAGAGAAAGCACTTTCAAAACACGGTGACATTAAAGCTGTTGTTATAACAAATCCTTCATATTATGGTGTATGTAGTGATGTAGAGAGCATAGCTAAAATAGTACATAAACATAATAAGGTTCTAATAGTAGATGAAGCACATGGAAGTCATCTTATTTTTAGCAATAAACTTCCTAAATCTGCTATTGAGTCTGGTGCAGATATAGTTTTACAAAGTACACATAAGACTTTGCCTGCATTTACACAATCATCTATGATTCATGTATGTAGCAGCAGAGTTGATTTAGAAAGATTAGAAACTATGCTGTCAATTCATATGACTACAAGCCCTTCTTATATTCTGATGTCTTCACTTGATTTTGCTAGAGCTTATATGGCTAAGGAAGGACAGCAGAAACTTAATACTTTAATACAAAATATAGAGAAAGTTACGTCTCTTATGAATAACATTAAGGGAGTTAAAATTTTTAACGGTAGAGATAAGAAAGTATGTTTTGATTTTGACATAACTAAGATATTGATCAATCTTACGGGTATAAATATTAATGGAAGTAGACTCGAGGAAATTCTAAGTAGAGATTATGATATACAGGTAGAGATGTCAGACATTTATTATGTATTAGCACTGGCTACAGTTTTTGATGAATATGAAGACTTAGAGAAATTGGCATTAGCAATTGAGGATATAGCAAGAAAAGAAGTTTATAGGATAGATAAAGTGGACAAAGTAGATTATGAATATATTAAACCAAAAACAAGAATTTCTATTTATGATGCTTTTTATAATGAAGTAAAGTATGTTGAAATTACTAAAAGTATTGGTAAGATATCAGCTAACTTTATTATACCTTATCCACCAGGGATACCGATATTATGTCCGGGAGAAGAAATTACAGATGAGATAGTGAAATATATTAATTATTTAAAGACAATAAAAATACCTATTTTAGGTCTTAGTAAAGACTCAAATGAAATAAAAATTATAAAGTAAAGGATGGTATAAATGAAGGGAATATTTATTACAGTAGAAGGTCCAGATGGATCAGGCAAGAGTACACAAATAAGGCTACTAGAAGAATATTTAAAAGACAAAGGTTATAATGTAGTAGTAACTAGGGAGCCTGGAGGAACTAGAATTAGCGAAGATATTAGAAAAATTATTTTAGATACATCTAATACAGATATGTCACCGTATACAGAAGCTTTACTCTATGCAGCATCTAGGGCACAACATGTATATGAAACTATTCTACCAGCTTTAAAAGAAGGAAAAATAGTCATATGTGATAGATTTGTAGATTCTAGTTTAGTTTATCAAGGTTTTGCTAGAGGATTAGGGATTGAAAAAATTAAAGAAATAAATGATTTTGCAACAGAAGGGCTTAAGCCCGATGTTACTTTATTTTTTGATATAGATATAGATACTGCTTTAAAGAGAATAGGAAATAGAACTACAAAAGATAGACTTGATAAGGAGAATATAGAATTCCATAGAAAAGTATATGAAGGATATATGAAAATCAAAGAAATATATTCACATCGGATAGAAGTAATTAATGCAGCTTACGATATTGAAAACACATTTAAACAGGTAAAAAGTGTAATCGATAGATTGTTAGAATTAAACGAAAAGGAGGTGCTAAAATGAAACTTATTATAGCAATAGTTCAGGATGAAGATGCTCCTAATTTAATAGATGTTCTTATGAAAAATAACTATGGTGTTACTAAACTAGCATCTACAGGTGGCTTTTTAAAATCTGGTAATACTACATTGTTGATAGGTGTTGAAAAAGAAAAGGTTGATGAAGTTATTAGAATCATAGAGGAGCTTTGTCAGTCAAGAAAGCAAGTTACAACATCTCCTTCACTTACAACACTATCTCCAGGAGTTTACGTGCCATATCCTGTTGAGGTTCAAGTGGGTGGTGCAACAATATTTGTAGTTGATGTAGACCGTTTTGAAAAGGTATAGGAGGATTATTTATGAAAATAAGTGATATATCTAGTAAAAACAGCAAAACGCTTAATAAAATTAATGAAGTTAGTAATAAAACTGATGTTAATAAAATAAAATTTAGTCAATCTCTAAGGGTGATGGAAGGGCTAAATAAAAGAGAAAGATTAGATTTATTGCTAAAGCAAATAGACAAGCAGGCAGAGAAATTATCTAAAAAGATAGATATAGGCGAGTTAATAGCTTATAAAAAATTAGTTTCACAATTTATGCAAGAAGCTTTAGAATCTATGGTTAAGTTTAGCAAAAATGGTTTCCTTGATAGAAGAGGAAGACATAGGATTTATGCTATAATAAAGAAAGTAGATAAAGAACTTGAAAAGTTAACAGAAGATGTGTTGAAAAAGGAAAAGAATAATTTAAATATATTAAAAAGACTTGATGATATTAGAGGACTTATATTGGATATTTATCTATAGCTGGAGGATAAAGCATGGATTTTAATGATATAATTGGTCATGAACAAAATATTTTAAAGCTTCAAAATGCAATAAAAAATGATAGTATAGCTCATAGCTATATTTTTGAAGGACCTAAATCTATGGGTAAAAAAAAGCTGGCAATGGTTTTTGCTAAAACTTTATTGTGTGAGGAAAAAGGCATAGAGCCATGCAATAAGTGCCATTCATGTCTTAAATTTGATTCAGGTAATCATCCGGATTTTGATATAATAAACCCTGAAGGTAACTCCATAAAAAGAGAACAAATAGAAAAGTTATTACATTCTATTAGAATGTTGCCCTATGAAGGTATGAGAAGAGTATATGTTATAGAAGATGCATATAAAATGACTGCAGAGGCACAAAACAGTTTTCTTAAGACTTTAGAAGAGCCGCCTGAATATGCAGTTATTATACTTATAACTGATAAGAGTAGAAGCCTTTTGCCTACTATAGTTTCTAGATGTCAAGGAATAAAATTTTCATATGTGGAAAACGAAAAAATTGAAAAACTGTTGGTGGATAAGTACGGCTGTTCTAAGGAAGAAGCAAGTTTTATAGCTTCATTTTCAAATGGGATAGTAGGAAAAGCTGTTAAATTAATACAATCTGAGGAATTTAGAAAACTAAGGGATGATATTATTTTTGCTATAGATGATATTATTTACTCAGATAAATTTAGAATATTTAGTTTAAGTCAAACTTTTGTTGAGAACAAAGATAATATAGAAGATATATTAGATTTATTAACAATTTGGTTTAGAGATATTATGATTATTAAAGTAGCAGGAGATACTAGATTCATAATGAATAAAGATAAAATAGAGCTTATATATAAGCATAGTAATACCTTATCAATTGAAAAAGTAAGTGATATAATAGAAAATATTGAAAAAACTAAAGAAGATATAACTTCTAATGTTAATTTTCAGCTGGCTATTGAAGTTATGCTTCTAAAAGTACAGCAGGAGGTATAATTATTTATGGTTACTGTAGTTGGAGTTAGATTTAAAAAGGCTGGTAAGATATATTATTTTGATCCGGTTGGATTAGAAATTAACAAAAATGATTATGTAATTGTTGAAACAGTTAGAGGTATAGAGTTTGGTCAAGTTGTAGTAGGTCCAAAAGAGGTGAGCGAAGAAGAAATAGTTTCGCCTTTAAAGCCTGTAATAAGAATAGCAACTGAAGAAGACATAGAAAAACATTATGAAAATAAAGAAAAAGAAAATATTGCTTTTGATATATGTTTAAAGAAAATAGAAGAACATGGTTTAGAAATGAAATTAATAGACGTTGAATACACATTTGACAATAATAAGGTGATATTTTATTTTACAGCTGATGGTAGAGTTGATTTTAGAGAACTTGTAAGAGATTTAGCTTCAGTGTTTAGAACTAGAATTGAGTTGAGGCAAATTGGTGTAAGAGATGAGGCTAAAATGATGGGAGGTCTTGGTCCTTGTGGAAGGGCTATGTGTTGTGCTAGTTTTCTAGGTGAGTTTGAACCTGTTTCTATAAAAATGGCAAAAGAACAGAATTTATCATTAAATCCAACTAAGATTTCAGGAATTTGTGGTAGACTTATGTGTTGTTTAAAATATGAGCATGAAACTTATGAAAAATCATTAAAAAAACTGCCTCAAATTGGAGCTCTTGTTGTTACTCCAAAGGGAAATGGTATAGTTATAGAAACTAATACATTACTAGAATTAGTAAAAGTTAAGGTTAAGCAAGGGGACACAGAAGAAATAATTCCATTCATAGTTGATGAAATTAAGGTTGTAAATGAGGATGAAGAAGATAAAGAAGTTTAAAAATTACTAATTATTAAGCTTGTTATTGTATGTTAAAAACAATAAAAATACTTTTATAAAACAATAATAAATGTTAAAATAAAGGAGAACACTACTTATAGTGTTATATCCAGAAGGAGGTGAACCTGATGGCTTACAAAATTACAGATGCTTGCATCAGTTGTGGAGCATGCGAACCAGAATGTCCTGTAAATGTTATTAGTCCAGGAGAAGATAAATATGTAATTGATGCAGAGGGTTGCATCGAGTGCGGTGCTTGCGCAAATGTATGTCCAGTAGATGCACCAGTACAAGAATAATTATAAATACATAAGAAAGGCCCAATTAGGGTCTTTCTTTTTATTTTAGGAAGTTATATAAAATGCTATAATATATAGTAAGAAAGCAGTAGGAGAGTGACAAATGAGGAAAGTAGATTTAAAAGAAAACGAGAGAATAGATGATTTGCAGTGTGAAGGATTAAAAATTATACAAAATACTAAAGGGTTTTGTTTTGGTATGGATGCTGTATTATTAGCAAATTTTTGCGATATAAAAGATAATTCAGAGATAGTAGATTTAGGTACAGGAACAGGTATAATTCCATTATTGTTATGGGCCAAAAATAAAGTAAAAAAGATATATGGAGTAGAAATTCAAAAAGATGTTGCTCAAATGGCTAAAAGATCAGTTTTTATGAATGAGCTTGAAAAGTCCATAGAAATAGTAAATATTGACTTAAAAGAAGCTCCTGAGACTCTTGGTATTAATAAGTATGATGTAGTAACTAGTAACCCACCTTATATGATTTCAGGTAGTGGGGCTATTAATCCTGAAGACAAAAAGGCTATTTCAAGACATGAAATAATGTGCACGCTTGAGGATGTTATAAGGGTATCGAGTAGGCTACTAAGACACAATGGTAGGTTTTTCTTAGTTCATAGACCACATAGAATCGTTGATATATTATGCTTATTAAGGAAATATAAACTTGAACCTAAAAGCTTACGATTTGTTCATCCTAAAGTTGGAGAAAGACCTAATCTAATTTTGATAAAGAGTATAAAAGCCTCTAAACCTGATTTAAAATTTTTAAAACCACTTTATGTATACAATGAAGATGGAAGTTATACAGAAGAAATTTATGAAATTTATGGTATAGAGAGGGGGAAGGAGATTGAATAAGGGTATATTATATATATGTCCTACCCCGATTGGCAATTTAGATGATATTACAGTTAGGGTTCTTAATATATTGAAAAGTGTAGATTTAATAGCAGCTGAAGATACTAGACATACTTTAAAACTATTAAATCATTATGACATAAAAAAGCCACTAACAAGTTATCATGAGCATAATATAAAGCAAAAGGGGAAATTTTTAGTTGATAAACTTTTAGCAGGAGAAAATATAGCTTTAGTTTCTGATGCTGGAATGCCAGGCATATCAGATCCTGGAGAGGATTTGATAAAGCTTGCAATTGAAAATGATATAAATGTAGTTGGTTTACCGGGCCCTAGTGCTTCTTTATTAGCTTTAGTAGTTTCAGGTCTTTCTACAAGAAAATTTGTTTTCGAGGGCTTCTTATCTTCTAATAAAAAGGAAAGAAGGGGAAGGCTTAATAAAATTAAAACAGAAGATAGAACTATTATTTTTTATGAATCTCCACATAGGCTTATAAGTTCCTTAAAGGATATGAAAGAAATATTAGGAGATAGAAAAATTGCAGTTGCGAGAGAACTTACAAAGAAGTATGAAGAAATTTTTAGAGGTACCATAAACGAGGCAATCGATAAATTCCAAAAAGATGGTATAAAAGGTGAATTTGTTTTGGTAATAGAGGGAGCACAAATGGAAGATGATGAATTTGACGACAATTGGTGGGCTGACATGACGGTAAAAGAACATATATTGTTTTATATAAATAAGGGCTTTAATAAGAAAGATGCAATTAAAATAGTGGCAAAAGAAAGAAATATACCTAAGAGAGATGTTTATAAAGAAAGTTTATCTATAAAGTTTTAAATAAGAATAGGGGTGTGGGAAGATGAAGATTACTAAAGATATGATCATTTTTGATATTATTAAAAAAAATGAAAAGGTTCTTGAAGTATTAAAAAAGTATGGTTTGTACTGTAATTCATGTAATGCAGTTTACAATGAGTCTATTGAAGTAGCTTCAAGAGTTCATCATGTAGACTTAGATAAATTACTAGAAGATTTAAATAGCTTAGATGAGAATAAAGAATAAAAGCAGCTTAATAGCTGCTTTTATGTATTATTATTTTTTTAGTTCTTCAAGACAGCTTGGGCAGATGTTTTTACCTTTGAATACTTGTACGTCTTTAGCTTGTCCACAGAAAATGCATGCTGGTGCGTATTTTTTTAAGATTATATGTTCACCATCTACATAGATTTCTAGTGAGTCTTTTTCTCCAATTTCAAAAGTAGTTCTTAATTCTTTTGGTATAACGATTCTTCCTAGCTCGTCCACTTTTCTAACGATACCAGTTGATTTCATAAAATTCCCCTCCTAATATTAGTCATAATTCGACAACTTCCTACAAAGAAATAGTACCAGATATACCAATAAAAGTCAACATAAAATTTAAAATTTCCAAAAATTAATATATTTATTAGTATTTTTGATTAAAAAAATTAAATTTTTTAAGCATTTGCTTCTGTTTTCATATATATGATAAAAATGAGTTTATTAACAGTCTGAAATAATTTTTTTGATTATTAATTAAATTAACAAAAATTACGTCGATTAATGTTAATGGAAATTTAAAGCAATATAAATATTAAATAATTGTTTTATAATCCATTAGTGATTTAATATTTCAAATGGTATATAATTATAATAAAGAATACTAAAGATATTGCTTTTGAGGGGTTGATTTAATTGGATTTAATCCTTCCTAAATTGAAGGAAATAGGAAATAAAAAAAATGTCAAAATATATCTTGTAGGTGGTTATATAAGGGATTATTTACTTGATAAGCCCAATGAGGATATTGATTTTGTTGTTAAAGGGAATGTGGAAGATGTAGCTAAAGATTTTGCCGAATCTATAAATGGAAAGCTTATTACTTTAGGCGGTAGACATAAATTTTATAGAGTTATCAATAATAAAAGGAACATTACAGTAGATTTAAGCCAATTGAAAGGTGAAGACATAAAAGAAGATCTATTAAATAGAGATTTTACTATAAATAGCTTAGCAATTGATATAGATAAAATAGAAAAAGAAATAATTTCTAAAGAAAATATTATAGATGTATCAAATGGACTTGATGATTTAAATAAAGGCATTATTAGATATATTAATGAAAAGATTTTTGAAGAAGACCCTATTAGGATGTTAAGAGCAGTTAGATTTATGTCACAGCTTGAGTTTGAACTAGATGACACTACAAAAAGGCTTATAAAGAAAAATAAAGATAAAATTAAAAACATGCCTGGTGAGAGGATAACACATGAGTTATTTAAGTTATTAAAGTATAGAAGAACTTATTACTATTTTAACTATATGGATAGAACATTAAATATTTTAGAAGAAATTTTTCCAGAAATAGAACCAATGAGAGAGATAGGAAAATGTAAGTATCATGTGGTTGATTCTTTAACTCATTCAATATATACACTTAAAGTAGCAGAAGATATTATTTATGCAAATGGTTATTTTGAAGATCATGTAAGAAAGGCATATGAGGAGCATACTAAAAAAATAGTCGCATCAGGACATACAAGATTAGATTTAATAAAATTAGGGGCATTTTTTCATGATATAGGGAAGCCATCTGCTAAGAAAGTTGATGAAACAGGAAGGATAAGATTTAAAGGACATGAAATAACAGGAGCAGAAATAGTTAAAAAAATTGCAGAAAGACTTAAATTAAGTATAAAAGAAAGAGATTTACTTTATAAAATGGTTGCAAAACATATGCTTCCGCTAGTTTTATATAAAAATAATGATGTAAGTGGGAAGGCCTTATATGGAATATTTTCAGAATTAAAAGAAGATACTTTAGATATTTTACTTATATCTTTATCAGATATTATAGCAACAAGAAAGTTACTGTTCCCAGAAGAAGAAATGGGTAAATTCAAGGTTCATATAGAATATATGGCTAATAATTATCTAACAAGATATAAAGAAATAGAAAAGATATCTAATATTATAACAGGAAAAGAGATTATGCAAAAATTTGATTTAGGTAAAGATGTATTAGTTGGTGATTTACTAGAAGAAGTGAGGAAAGCAATATATTATGGCAAGATAAGTGCTAATAAACAAGCTGCATTAAAATATATTGAACAACTATTATAATTGGCTATTTGTTGTTTGCTTTTCGCTTTTCGATAGACGATAGTTAATATACAAATAACTGAATAAAGTCCTCCGTTTAGATATAAATATATAGAACTCGTTTTATACGAGTTCTATTCTGCTTTTTTGAAATATATTATTTTTTCAAGGCATATAATTTGATAGAAAAGAGGAGGGATAACGTTGATAAACTATATATGGTTTTTCCTGATTTTTATTGGAATAATTGTTTCGATTGTTAACGGAAATATAGATTCAATAAATGCAGTTGTTATAGAAGATACGCAGGAAGCTGTAAAATTTGCAATAAGTTTAACCGGAGTTATGGCAGTATGGCTTGGACTTATGAATATTGCGAACAAGTCTGGGCTGATAAATGCATTTAGCAGAATATTAAGGCCTATTACTAAGCTTTTATTTCCTGAAATTCCGCAAAATCATCCAGCAATAAGTGCAATAATCATGAATATGGTAACTAACATGTTCGGAGCAGGTAATTCTGCTACAGCTTTAGGAATTAAGGCTATGGAAGAGATGAATAAGCTTAATACCGACAAAAAGAAGGCTTCTAATACAATGTGTATGTTTTTAGTAATAAATATGTCTTCAATACAGTTAGTTCCACTCACAGTACTTAAAATTAGAGCAGATGCAGGCTCGTTAAATCCTACAGAGATTATTGGAACTTCTTTAATAGCTACTACAATTTCTACATTAGTAGGAATAATAAGTGTTAAAATATTTCAATTAAGAGGTTGATAGTATGGTTTATATATTTAATTTAATTTCTATCTCTATAATACCAATTATTATATCGATTATATTAATTCATGGATATCTAAAAGGTATAGATTTATACGATGCTTTTGTTGATGGTGCTAAAGAAGGATTTAAAACTTCTATTAGAATAATGCCATATCTAATAGCAATTTTTGTAGCAATAGGTATATTTAAACGTTCTGGTGCTATGGATATTATGGTAAATATTTTTAGCCCTTTAGCTAAATTTTTATCTATTCCGAAAGAAGTAATTCCTTTAATTATAATGAGACCTATTTCAGGCAGTGGTTCACTAGCTATAGTAAAAGACATAATAACTACATATGGTCCTGATTCTTTTGTTGGTAGAGTAGCGTCAACAATGATGGGTTCTGCTGAAACTATTTTTTATACTATGGCTGTTTATTTTGGTGCTGTGGGGATCAAAGATGGTAGATATACTTTAAAAGCAGCATTGTTATCTCACTTAGCTGCTGTAATTGCCTCAGTTATAGTTTGCAAAGTGATGTTTTTTTGATAGGTTATTGAAGTTGGAAAAATTACTTGACAAATAGATGTATTTTTTTGTATAGTTTTTGATAAATAAACATAATATAATATCAAAAACTATGAAGGGAAGAGTAGGTTTAACATTCTAACTATAGAGAGTCAGGGTTGGTGGAAACTGACGTTAGAGGTTAAGCTGAAGATGGCCCCTGAGTTGAATAGCTGAAATAGTAGTAGGCTATTACGGGTTTGTATCCGTTAAAATTACAAGGTTATTATTGTAACCTACTGAGGCATAAGTCGTGAGGCTTATGTAAATTAGGGTGGTAACGCGAGTTAATCCTTCGTCCCTATTGTTAGGGGTGAAGGATTTTTTATTTATCATTTAACATTTAAAATTCATTAAGTATGGGAGGAGATATTTTATGAATAAGACTTTCTATATTACAACACCAATCTATTATCCAAGTAATAATCTTCATATAGGGCATACGTATACAACTGTTGCTGCGGATGTATTAGCTAGATTTAAAAGACTTACAGGTTATGAAGTTAAGTTTCTTACTGGTACGGATGAACACGGACAAAAGATTGACAAAATAGCTAAGGAAAAGGGGATAACTCCTAAGGAATATGTGGATAAAATCGTAGAAGACATTAAGAAACTGTGGAAAACTTTAGAGATTACAAATGATATTTTCATTAGAACTACAGATAAGCAGCATGAAGAAGTAGTTCAGAAGATATTTACAAAGCTATATGAAAAAGGAGACATATATAAAAGTTACTATGAAGGGCTTTATTGTACTCCTTGTGAGTCTTTCTGGACAGAGAGTCAACTTGTTGATGGGAAATGTCCAGACTGTGGAAGAGAAGTTGAATTAACAAAAGAAGAAGCTTATTTTTTCAAACTATCAAAATATCAAGATAAACTAATTAAGCTTTTAGAGGAAAATTCAGAGTTTTTACAGCCTGAATCTAGAAAAAATGAAATGATAAATAATTTCTTAAAGCCAGGACTTGAAGATTTATGTGTATCAAGAACTTCATTTGATTGGGGAATTAAAGTTCCATTTGATGAAAAACACGTAATATATGTTTGGTTTGATGCAGTATGTAATTACATTACAGCTTTAGGATATTTAACAGATAATGATGAAGATTTTGAGAAATTCTGGCCTGCTGATGTGCATTTAGTAGGTAAAGAAATTGTTAGATTCCACACTATTGTTTGGCCTGCAATTCTAATGGCTTTAGATATAGATGTTCCTAAAAAAGTTTTTGGTCATGGTTGGATATTATTTGAGGATGAGAAAATGTCAAAATCTAAAGGAAATGTAGTTTATCCAGAACCTTTGATTGAGCTTTACGGAATAGATGCATTAAAATATTTCTTATTAAGAGAGTTTTCATTTGGCCAAGATGGTTCTTTCTCTAAGGAAAAGTTTTTACAAAGAATTAATTCTGATTTAGCTAATGATCTTGGTAATTTAGTTAGTAGAACAGTAGCTATGATAGAGAAATACAACGGTGGAATTATGCCAAAGCCAGTAGAAGATGGAGAATATGATGAGGACCTAAAAGAATTGGCAACATCAGTACCTTATAAAGTTGAAGAATTAATGGATAAACTAAACTTTAGTAGTGCTTTAGAAGAAATTTGGAAGCTCATTGGAAGAACAAACAAATATATAGATGAAACAACACCTTGGATTTTAGCTAAAGAAGAAGATAAAAAAGGTAGACTTGATACAGTACTTTATAACCTAGCAGAATCACTTAGAATTATATCTGTGTTAATAAGACCTTTTATGGAAAAAACATCAAATGCTATTTGGAGACAGTTAGGCTTAGACAATGGACAGGGAACATCATGGGATGATATAAGTAAATGGGGCAGTCTACCTTCAGGATTAAAAGTTAGAAGAGAAAATCCAATGTTCCCAAGATTAGATATTAAAAAGGAATTAGAAAGACTAAATAAAGCAAATGAAGAATTTTTAAATAAAAGACAAGGTGCAAGTTTATCTAATGAAATAGATGAAGATAATTTTATTACGATAGATGATTTTGATAAAATTGACTTAAGAGTGGCAAAAGTTATTGAGGCAAAAAAACATCCTAATGCTGATAAACTTTTGGTTTTACAGCTTGAAGTTGGGGATGAAAAAAGACAGGTTGTTTCAGGAATAGCTAAATATTATAATCCAGAAGATTTAGTAGGAAAAAATGTTATACTTGTAGCTAATTTAAAACCAATTAAATTAAGAGGTATTGAGTCGCATGGTATGGTTCTTGCTGCAAGTAAAGGTAAGAAATTAACTTTAGCAACTGTATTAGACGAGATAAAAAGCGGAGCGAGAGTACAATAGTTAAAGTTTACAGGGAACAGGGGACAGAGAACAGAGAACAGGTATACTGGTAACTGTCCCCTGTCAACTAATTTTTGTACTCTGGCAACTGGAAACTGGCAACTAATAAATAAGGAGAGAGACACATGCTAATAGATAGCCATGCACATTTAGATGACAAAAGATTTGATAAAGACAGAGATAAAATCATTAAAAGCTTGAAAAATAATGATATATGGGTAGTTATAAATCCAGGTGCTGATTTGGCATCATCTATAAAAGCTGTTGCTTTAGCACAACAATATGAAAATATATATGCAGCAGTCGGTATACATCCTCATGATGCTAAGACTATGGATGATGATACAATAGAAGTTTTGAAGTCATTATTAAAGAAAGATAAAGTTATAGCTGTAGGAGAAATAGGGTTGGACTATCATTATGATTTTTCACCAAGAGATATACAAAGAAAATGGTTTAGAGAGCAGATTAAATTAGCAAAGGAATTTAATTTGCCAATTATAGTACATGATAGAGAAGCACATAAAGATGTATACGATATATTAAAAGAGGAACAAGATGGTACATTAACAGGAGTACTGCACTGTTTTTCTGGTAGTGTAGAAATGGCAAAAGAATATATAAAGATGGGATTTTATATATCTTTTGCAGGACCAGTTACTTTCAAAAATGCAAAAACTGCTAAGGAAGTAGTAAAGGCTATAGATATTAACAGAATACTGATTGAAACAGATTCACCATATCTTACACCACATCCGCATAGAGGTAAGAGAAATGAACCTTTATATGTAAGATATGTTGCTGCAATGATTGCAGAATTAAAAGATATAACTGTTGAAGAAGTTGCGCGTATTACTACTGAAAATACAAAGAGGTTATTTAATATAGACTAAAAAACGGCTTTTAGCCGTTTTAGACTGTTGACGAACTTGTCTTTTTAAATATTTTATGAAAATGAAAGCGAATGCTTGAAAGAATTTAGTTAAAAAACTAGGTGAAAATTTTTGAGAAAATCCGTAGGCTTAGCATGGACGCTAAGCCAGCTTCCAGAGTCAGGACGACTCATTGGAAGCGTTAGGGTTTTCTAAAAATTTGAGCCTTAAGTTTTTTCTAAATTCGTCCGCATGAGCGTCATTTTCATATAAATTTTGCTTTGTCATCAAGTTCAAAACGGCTTTTAGCCGTTTTTTTGTTTGGAGAATATAGCGAATATCAAAAGACTATTAGAAGTAACGTCATATTACTCTTTTCATATAATGTTACTAAGCAATATTAATTGCATAAGGAGTTGATTTAATGAGAAGAGATTGTGATAGAGATTATCCAAAAGATAAAGATAAGTGCCCGATGATGCCAATGTACCCAATGTATCCAATGTATCCTATGTATCCGATGATGCCATATGGTGAGAATCCAATGATGCCAATGTATCCGATGTACCCAATGTATCCAATGATGCCAATGATGGATGAAGAAATGGATATGGAAGATATGGAAAAAATGTATCCAATGTACCCTATGTATCCAATGTACCCTATGTACCCAATGTATCCGATGTATCCAATGATGCCGATGTATCCTATGCACCATATGATGCCTGGCATGTAAAAAATATTTTAGCTTAGGGTTAAATGCTATTTTACTAGTGTTTAACCCTAATTTTATTTAATAGTCAATTGACAACTGCTTTCTATTTACTGTCAGCTGAATTTAAAGAATATAAGTGTATATTTGGGAAATAATAACGTTTTGAAGAACAATAATTAGCAAAAAAATAGTAACATTTGGTCCTAAAGGTGTAAATATCTAATAAATTTGACAAAAATTAATATTTACAATACAATACATAAAAACTCTAGTTTTTGGAGGAACTGAAATGAGTATAAAATTCATTAATAAGAAAATATTGCTATTATTTATTATATTATTAATTCCATTGTTAGCTATTTTAGGGATCTATAAAAGTAGCGTAAAAGAAGTTAGTATTATTATAGATGGGAAACAAATGTATTATAAAACTACAGAGAAAACAGTTGAAAAGTTTTTAAATAAGCTCAATATAGATCTAAATGAGGAAGATTATGTAAGTGCAGAACTTGATGATAAAATTGAGAATGGCATGGTGATAGAAATTAATAGAGCTACTTTTTTAGAAGTTTTTTTGGGGAATAGAGCTACAGAAGTCAAGACGCCAAAAAAGACTGTTAAAGAAGTATTAAATGAGTTAAGTATTGAATATGATGAAGATGATTATATAATACCTAGACTAAACAGTAGCATTATATCTGGCATGAAGATAAGAGTTGTACAAATAGATAAAGAGACTGATTTGAAGATGGAAGTAATACCGTATGAAGAAATAACAAGATATAATGATAATCTTGAAAAGGGTAAAGTTAAGAAGATACAGTCTGGTAAAAATGGTATTAAAGAAATGGAGATTAGCAAAATTTACAAAAATAGAAAATTAATTTCTAAATATATATCTGATGAGAAAATAGTACAAAAGCCTATTCCACAGATATACGAAATTGGTACTAAAGATTATTTCATTTCATCAAGGGGAAATGTTAAATTTGAAAAAAGTATAATTATGAGTGCCACAGCCTATGATTTATCCTATGAAAGTACGGGTAAAAGGCCTGGTGATAAAGGTTATGGAATTACAGCTATGGGTACTAAAGTTAGACATGGAGTAGTAGCAGTAGACCCAAGAGTAATCCCTTTAGGTACAAAATTATATATCCAATCTTTAGATGGTACTAAAGATTATGGCTTTGCTGTAGCAGAGGATACAGGAGGAGCAATAAAAGGTAATAAAATTGACCTTTTCTTTGAAAGTAGAAGTAAAGCTTTAGCTTTTGGAAGAAGAAAAGTAAAAGTTTATATTTTAAGTGATTAGTATATTATATCTTAGTTTGTTAGCTAACAGTTGCATGTTATCGGCTGTTAGCTTTTTTGAGTTGCAAGTTGTAGGGATAAGGGATAGGAATTGAAAATTGAAAATTAAAAATGTAAAATTATATATTAGGTACTTGGTGCTAGGTACTAGGCACCCAGTACCCAGTATCTAGTACCCAGTACCCATTATTAAGGAGGCTAAAAAATGATAAAAGAAGTAATTGTAGTAGAGGGAAAAGATGATATAGCAGCTGTAAAAAGCGCGGTAGATGCAGAAGTTATAGCAACTGGTGGATTTGGATTATCATCAGAAACTATGAGAAGAATTAAGACGGCTGCTAAAAAAAGGGGCGTTATAATATTTACAGATCCTGATTATGCAGGAGAGAAGATACGAAAAATAATTTCCAAGGAAATTAAAAATTGTAAACATGCTTTTCTGCCTAAAGAGAAGGCTACTAAAGGAGACAATATAGGAATTGAAAATGCTTCTAAAGAAGACATTATAATAGCGTTAAAAAATGCAAGAGTAGAATCAATTGATGAAAGAAATGAATTTACTAAGGAAGATATGATAAAATATGGATTGGTCGGGAATCCTAATTCAAGCAAGCGAAGAGAAGAGTTAGGAAAAATATTAGGTATTGGATATTGCAATTCTAAACAATTTTTAAAAAGACTAAATAATTATGGAATAACTAGAGAAGAATTTCTAGAATCAATTAGGAGGATTGAAAAATAAATGAGTGAAAGAAAACTATATTCCCCTAGGGTAATTAAAGAGATAATAGATGAATATGGATTTGCTTTTTCAAAGAGTTTAGGTCAGAATTTTTTAATAGATAAAAATATCATAGATAAAATATGTGATGGAGCAGAAATAAAAGAAAGTGACCAGATAATAGAAGTAGGTCCAGGCATAGGAACTTTAACACAAGAATTATGTAAGAGAGCAAGGAAAGTTGTAGCAATAGAAATAGATAAAAACTTATATCCTATACTTAATGATAATTTATCTAGTTATGATAATTTCCATTTAGTTCAGGGAGATGTATTAAAAATAGACCTTAATACATTGATATCTGATTATTTTGATAATGATGGGGAAATAAAGGTAGTAGCTAATTTGCCATACTATATAACAACACCAATTATTATGAAATTATTAGAAGAAAAAATAAGAGTAAATAAGATTGTAGTAATGGTTCAAAAAGAAGTAGCACTAAGAATGAGAGCTAAACCTGGCACTAAGGATTACGGTGCACTTTCTATTGCAGTACAATATTATTCTAAACCTCAGATAATAGTTAATGTTCCTAAAAATGTATTTATGCCGCGTCCTAATGTTGATTCAGCTGTAATTATGTTAAATGTATATGAAAAACCAATTGTTAAAGTTGAAGATGAGAAGTTCTTATTTAAAATCATTAAAGCTGCATTTGGCAAGAGAAGAAAAACTTTAGTTAATGCGTTAAATTCAAGCCAGCTAGGTATAGCCAAGGAAGATATAATATCCATACTAAATGAATGTAATATTGATGTAAAAGCTAGAGCCGAAGACTTAAGTTTAGATGAGTTTGCAAAGATAACTAATTCTATTTTAAGTAAATAGTTCACTATTCCCCCTTATATACATATATTTATAATAAGATGTTCGAAAGGGGGAAATAACATTGTATGAAAAACGGACCTATATGAGGAAATTTGTAATGTTAGAATCCAATGCTGTAGGATACCTAAAGAATAAAGATAGCCTGAAAGGATATGCTAAGATAGAGGTTAGAGATGGTAGAGGGAAAATACAGTTAAATATAGAAGAAACTAAGAATATAGATGCAGATGGTATATACGTTGGTGGTTTACTTTCTGTTATTAATGAACAGCCGATAAAAGTAGAGATGGGCAACATTATATTAAATGAGAATGGTAAAGGAAATTTGTTGTGGAAATTCAATCCAGAATCAGTAGGAGGAACAGGTATTTCTATTGATAAGTTTAATACAATATTTGTGCAATTCTATGGAAATAATAATGAAGAAATAGTAATTCCTTTAGTCGGGTATGTTGGAAATAAGGATGATTCTATTAATAAATTAATTAAAGATATAGAAGCTAAAAAAAATAATCATTATAAAACAGAGAATGTTCAGAATAGAACATATGAATTAGATAATATAACAGAAGAGAGTGAAGATGATAATTCTGTAGAACATGATGAAACTCAAATAGAGAATAAGCAGGTACCTATTCAAAATAAAACTGAATATGGACAGAATGAAGATAAATATTTAGAAATAGAAAATGAAGAAGATATTTTCATAAAAAATGAAGAAGTAGAAAAGACAAGTGAACATAAAATAAATGGGATTAAATATGAAACAAATAATGCTGATGATAAGTATGGACATTCTATTAATATGAATTACGATTATACTGAAAGCAATAGAAATTATAGTAGGCATATAGCTAATTATTCTTTGAATATATTAAAATTCTTTGAAAAAGTTAATCCTTTAAGAGAAGAATTGAAAGGATATACTTGGTGGGAAATAGAGTATGACAGGAAAAACATTTATAGAGGATTTCTACCTTTCTATAACTATATAATTAACACATATTACCCTTATCAAATTAATTTTAAAACGACAACCTGTCATAATTTAATTAGGAAATATGGGCATTATATATTTGGAACTGTAGAAGAAAATGGAGAGATTAAATATTATGTTTATGGTATTCCTGGCAGATTTACTAAAGATGAACAACCTTATAGAGGAATGACTGGATTTACTACATGGATACCAAGAAAAGGCAGAAATAGAGAAAGAATAGGTTATTGGCTACTTCATATTGATGCTATAACTGGTAGAATAGTAAGCCCTTTAAAACCAACTTATCCTAGATAAATCAAAGCCCCTTTAATAGGGGTTGTTTTTTTAGTTGCAATATTGGTAATAATTAGATTATGATATAGTTAACGATGTGTTTTGATTAAGGAGGAGTGTGATGGGTATTAAAACGAATAGGGAAAATAGAGAAGCTGAATGTCAAATAATTTGTCCAAATGGGAATATTGTTAACAAGGTAAAAAGAAAATTATTAAATGATGAAATAATTATTGAATTATCTGATATATTTAAAGCATTGAGTGACCCAACTAGACTTAAAATAATAAATGCACTTTCAAATAGTGAATTATGTGTATGTGATATTGCAGCTGCATTAAATATGAGCCAGTCTGCTATATCACATCAATTAAGGACATTAAGGAATTTAAGGTTGGTAAAATACAGGAAAGAAGGAAAATCAGCAATTTATTCACTCGATGATGATCATATACTTGAATTATTTAATCAGGGACTAGAGCATGTAAAGCATGGATAGAATAATATATAATAAAAATGAAAACATCGATTAATTTTTTGATTAAAAAGGATATCTGAGGGTATTAAAAGAAATAATTTATAATATAGTTTAATAAAAAATAAGGAGGAATTTTTATGGCAAATGTAATAATTTATACTAGCAATACTTGACCACATTGTGTAACTGCTAAAGAATACCTTTCGGGTAAAGGTGTAAATTATGTGGAAAAAAATGTGCAAACAGACCCAGCTGCTAGAAGAGAACTTATTAAAATGGGATTTATGGGTGTTCCAGTTATAATTGTAGATGGTGAAACTATAGTTGGGTTTGATAAAAATAGATTAGATCAGTTATTATAGAAACTCCGGGTTTTATGTCCGGAGTTTTAGTCTATATATTAAGAAAAATTAATATTTTTTAAAAGAAAAAACTTGATTAGACATACCCTTATGGGGTATACTTATGTTAGAAAATATAATATCATAGGAGGTTAATATCATGGCTGATATAATAATCTATACAAGCAGCACTTGCCCACATTGCTATGCTGCAAAAGACTATTTCAATTCAAAAGGATTAAGTTATACTGAGAAAAATGTATCAGTAGACCCTCAAGCAAGAAAAGAGCTTATACAAATGGGTTATATGGGAGTTCCTGTTATAATAGTTAACGGAGAGACTATTGTAGGATTCGATAGAAACAGATTAGAAGAAATATTATAATAAAAATAATAAAACCCAGCTAGAAATCTAGTTGGGTTTTATTATGCATATTTACTTATTTAATTCTTTTAATAATTCTTCAAGGTTAATACCATGAACCATAGCTGCTTGTTCTAATGACTCCATTTGTGAAGAAGGGCAGCCTAAGCATCCCATTCCAAATCTTAATAATATTTCTGCAGCTTCTGGTTTAACTCTTAATATTTCGCCTATAAGCATATCTTTTGTTATAGTCATTTGAATTCCTCCTTCTTTATGAATGTTCAATATAATCATAACATATTTTTCATTTTTTTGTGTGATTAAAATCACAAATCATTTTAACTTTATTAATAATTGACCAGATTTAACTTGTTGTCCTTCAAAAACTAATATACTATCAATTTCGCCACTTGTAGTAGCTAGTATATTTGTTTCCATTTTCATAGCTTCTATAATAATAAGACTTTGCTTTTCTTTTATTTTATCCCCTTCTTTGACAAGTATTCTAGATATTGTACCAGGTATTGATGCTCCAATTTCTTTTTCACTATTTGGATCTGCCATAATTGTAACATTTGTGATTTGTTTTTCTCCAATACTTTTATCAAATACCTTAATTTCTCTTCTATTACCGTTTACTTCGAATATAACTGTTCTATATCTATTTTCATCAAGTTTACCGACTTCAACTAATTTTACTATCATAATATTGCCTTCTTCTAATTCTATTTCGCTAATCTCTCCTTCATTTAACCCATAGAAAAATACATGACTTTCTAGATTATATAAATGCCCATATTGTTTTAAAGATTTTAAATAATCAGTATATACCTTTGGATAAAGAGCATAACTCAATATATTTCTAATGTTTACATCTTTCATATTAAATTCTTTTTCCAATTTTGACTTTATTTTTTCAAAATTAACTGGCTCTAAAATTTCTCCAGGTCTACAAGTAACTGGCTTTTCTCCTTTCAATACAATCTTTTGTAGCTCTTTTGGAAAACCTCCTTCAGGTTGGCCCATCATTCCCTTGAAATATGATACAACTGAATCTGGGAATGTAAAATTTTTCCCCTTTTCAATTATATTTTCTTTTGTTAAACCATTCTGTACCATGAATATTGCTAAGTCCCCAACAACTTTAGAAGATGGAGTAACCTTAACTATATCTCCTAGTAATTCATTTACTTTTTTATACATTTCTTTAATTTCATTAAATTTATGTCCAAGGCCAAAACTTTCTACTTGAGGTCTTAAATTAGAATATTGTCCACCAGGTATTTCGTATTTATATATTTCAGCTGTACCAGATTTTAAACCAGATTCAAATGTTTCATAAACTTTTCTAACTTCATTCCAATAATCTGATATTTTCTGAATATCTAATAGATTAATACCTGTATCAAGTTCAGTATTTTCAAGAGCAGCTACAATAGAATTTAGTGCTGGCTGACTCGTTAATCCAGCCATAGCATTGAAGGCTGTATCTACTATATCTACACCTGCTTCAGCAGCCATTAGTAAAGTAGCTACACCATTTCCACTTGTATCATGTGTATGAAGATGTATTGGAATAGAAATTTCATTTTTCAATGCTTTAATCAATTTTGAAGCAGCATATGGTTTTAATAGTCCAGCCATATCTTTAATACCAAGTATATGAGCTCCCATTTTTTCAATTTCTTTAGCTTTATTAACGTAGTACTTTAATGAATATTTATCTCTTTTGGTATCTAATATATCTCCTGTATAACATATACAAACTTCTGCTATTTTTCCTACTTTTAATACTTCATCTAAAGCTACCTCCATGCCTTTTAACCAATTTAGACAGTCGAATATTCTAAAAATATCTATACCTTGGTTAGCAGCTTCTTTGATGAAAGTTCTGATAACATTGTCAGGATAATTAGTATAACCGACCGCATTTGAGCCTCTAATTAGCATTTGGAACAATATATTTGGAATCTTTTTCCTAAGATCTTGTAATCTTCTCCACGGTGATTCTCTTAAAAATCTATATGCAACATCAAACGTAGCTCCTCCCCACATTTCTAACGAAAATAAATCTTTAGCTAATACAGCAGTAGCTTTAGCTATTTTCACCATGTCTTTAGTTCTGACTCTCGTTGCAATTAAAGATTGATGAGCATCTCTAAATGTGGTGTCAGTAAGCAGTAGTTTTTTCTGATTTTTTATCCAATCAATAACTCCTTCTACACCTTTTTCATCGAGTAGTTGTTTAGTACCTTTAAGGTCTTTTGGAGTTAAACCTTTAGGTACAGGAGGGATGTTATAATCTTTTTTAGTTCCTCTAACTTCGTTAACTACTTTTTCTCCAATGAACTTTAAGATTCTTGTTTCATAATCTTTTTTAGGACTTATATCGAAAAGTTCAGGTGTATTATCTATAAAGTGTGTATCACATTCTCCCTTTAAAAATTTTTCATGATTTAAAACATTTATTAAGAAAGCATCATTGGTTTTAACTCCTTTTACGTTCATTTCCTTTATTGACCTTATTGCTTTCCTTGCAGCATCTTCAAAAGTTCTAGACCAAGATACGATTTTTACTAATAAACTATCATAATATGGGGATATTATTGAACCAGTATAACCATTACCTCCATCAAGTCTAATACCAAATCCAGAACTTGTTCTATAAACATCAAGTCTACCTGTATCAGGGGCAAAGTTATTAGATGGGTCTTCAGTAGTTATTCTGCACTGTATGGAATATCCTCGAGGTTTTATCGATTCTTGAGAATGTATACCTATTTTATCTGAATTTAACGGATATCCCTGAGCAATAAGTATCTGACTTTGTACAATATCAATACCTGTTGTCATTTCTGTAATAGTATGTTCAACTTGTATTCTAGGATTCATTTCAATAAAATAATGGTTACCACATTTATCAACTAAAAACTCAACAGTTCCAGCACTTATGTAGTTTACAGCTTTAGCTATTTTCAAAGCATCACTACAGATTTTTTCTTTTAATTCTTTGCTGATAGCTATTGCAGGAGTAAATTCTATTAATTTTTGATGTCTTCGCTGAATAGAACAATCTCTTTCATGAAGGTGAACAATATTCCCATGTTTATCTCCAAGTATTTGGACTTCTATATGTTTAGGTTTTTCTAAATATTTTTCTATAAATATATCATCTATACCAAAAGCTTTTTTAGCTTCATTTTTAGCATTATTAAATGCTAAAGCCAAATCTTTATCATTATAAACTACTCTCATTCCTCTACCACCGCCACCGGCAGCTGCTTTTAAAATAATCGGATATCCAAATTGTTTGGTAAAGGAAAGTGCTTCATCTATACATGTAATTGGTTTATCTATTCCGGGTATAGTTGGAACATTTACACTTTTTGCAATAATCTTTGATTTTATTTTATCCCCTAAGCTTTCTATAGTTTCACTTGTAGGTCCTATAAATTCGATACCTACTTCTTTACACTTTCTTGCAAATTCAGGATTTTCAGATAAAAAACCATATCCTGGATGAATAGCATCAACACCTTTTTTAATAGCTAAATCAATAATTTCATCCATACTCAAATAAACTTCAATAGGTTTCTTTTTTTCTCCAATCAAATAAGATTCGTCTGCTTTTGTTCTGAAAAGTGCATATTTATCTTCTTTAGAGTAAATAGCTACTGTACGAATACCAAGTTCTTTACAAGCCCTAAATATTCTTATAGCGATTTCTCCTCTATTGGCGACTAGAACTTTGTTAAATTTTTTAATCAAATTATTTCTCCTCCTTCAAAAAGTATTAGATAAATATAATTTATACAATTCGATTAGATATCCTCTTAAAAAATATTAGATAAATATAATTTACGTAATTTGATTAAATATTTTGCATAAAAAATAAAAATAATAGTGAAAATATAACTAAGGAGGTGGTTTAATGCCAGATAGAGAGAGAACAAATAATCAAGATATTAGTATAACTAGTATCATACTTAGAGTAATATTGACATCAATAGTAGTTTGGGTAGCTGCTTTCTTAACACCTGGATTTAGCATTAGTAATTTGTGGAGTTTAATTTTATCAGCAATAGTGATAACTGCATTAAATTATATTATAGAACAATTTGCAGGAATTGATGCATCACCTTTTGGAAGAGGTTTGACAGGATTTATAGTAGCGGGAGTAATTTTGTATGCTACTAAATTTATAGTTCCAGGTTTTAATATTTCTGTTGTTGGAGCAATTATTGGAGCTTTAGCAATAGGTATAATAGATATGGTAGTACCGGGGAGAGTATTTTAAAAAGGTCGGCAAATGCCGACCTTTGTGTTTTAAAATTAAAGATTTTGTTTATTGCTGAAAATATGGACAAGTATTTATATTAAATCCGTTATTAAGTCTATTATTTAATTTATTTCCTCTACCAAAGCCTCTTTTTTTAGCAAAGCCTTTTTTTCCAGCCCAAACAGGTCTATTATTTTCATCTCTTAATTTAATCTCCTTATCTTGAGCTTTTATTGAGAATGGTGTAAATATAGTAGTTTCTTGATTATTTACATTAAATGTTCTATAAAATCCTTTGATTTCAATTTCCATATTTTTTGCAAGATTTATCTCTTTAAAACTATCCATGAAAACTATTCTGCCTAGATGAACATTTATGAGCTTATTGTCATCAGTAGTTATATCTAAACTAAAAGGTGGATTAGTTGTGTTGATATTTGATATTTTACCTTTAATAGTAGTTAAATCGTTTTCTGTTAAAGTATAAGCATATTTTCCATCAGTAATATTAGGCCTTCCAAAGCCCATATTCAATCCATATCTCATTGGTTGATTTAGATTTGACTGTTCATCTAGGCCATCTGCAAAAGCTAGTCCTGCTGAAGCAATTATTGATAAAGCTAAAATAGATGTTATAAAGATTAGTTTTTTGTTTTTCATATTGAAAAACCTCCTTTTATTTTTTCCTTGTTTTTATTCTACCCTTTATATGTGACAGTTTTGTGACAGTTTTAGTAACCTTCAGTGAAATCTAAAACTTAGAACAAAATAAAAAAATTCTATAGTATAATAAAATCAAGTTAATTTAATTTGGAGGTGAATGGATTGGATAGTGTTAATATTCTTATTGTCGAAGACGAAGATAGAATGAGAAGACTGATAGGAGATTATCTGAAAAAAGAAGGCTATACTGTAATAGAAGCAGAGAATGGTAAACTGGCGTTAGAAAAATTTATTAATGATAATATAGATTTAGTTATACTTGATATAATGCTGCCAGAATATGATGGTTGGACTGTTATGAGAGAGATTAGAAAAGAATCAAATGTACCTATTATAATTTTAACTGCAAGAAGTGAAGAATCAGATGAATTATTTGGATTTGAACTTGGAGCTGACGAATATGTTACAAAACCATTTAGTCCTAAGGTATTAGTAGCAAGAGTTAAGGCTTTACTTAGAAGAAGTAATACATTTTCAGGAGAAGATATGCTAAAGATTGGTAGTTTAGAGTTAGACCTAGATGGTCATAGAGTATTTAATAATGGGGTTGAAATAAAATTGACCCCTAAGGAGTATGAATTGTTGGTTTACATGGTTAAAAATAAGGGGAAAGCTTTAAGTAGGGAAACTATATTAAATGGAGTTTGGGGATATGATTACTATGGAGATTTGAGAACGGTAGATACTCATATTAAAAGACTTAGATTAAAACTTAAGGAAAACAGTCATATTATTGAAACAGTAAGAGGAGTTGGATATAGATTAGAGGTGAAAAAATGAGAAGGTCATTAAAAACTAAATTGTTTTTAAGTATTTTATTATTAACTTCAATAATTTTAAGTCTAGTATGGTTTTTTAATGTTAAGTTTTTAGACTCTTATTATATAGAGAGGAAAAAGGATAGTTTAATATCATACAGTAATTATATAAAGAACATATATAAAGGTGATATAGAGAAAATATACGATGAATTAGAAAGGATAGAAAATTTAATAGGGGGAAACATTACGATAGTGACAAGTAATGGAGAAATAGAATATCCTGTATCATATAGACCGCAATATGGAAGAATGGGAAGAGGATTAGTTAAAGGTGGTTTAGGCAAATACATTTCTATTTCAAGAGAAGATTTAAAAGAAGTATTAACAGGTAAAACTATTCTAAATACTTTTAAACATCCAAAATTTGATATAGAAATACTTTCTGTTGCTGCTCCTTTGAATAACAATAAAGTATTAATAATTCAATCATCTGTAGCATCAATCAAAGAAGGAATAGACATAATTAAGGATTATTATATATACATAGCAATTATTTCCCTAATAATTGGCATAATATTGACCTTCATACTTACGAAGATAATTACAGAACCCATTGTAAGGTTGAACAAGGTAGCACAAAAAATGGCAAATTTAGATTTCAGCCATAAATATAAGGTTGTAAGCAGAGATGAAATAGGACAGTTAGGAGAAAGTTTAAATTATTTATCTGAAAAATTAAGTTTTACAATAAATGAATTGAATAAAGCAAATGAAAAGTTAAAAGAAGATATAGAAAAAGAAAGACGACTAGATAGAATGAGAAAGGAATTTATTTCAAATGTTTCTCACGAATTAAAAACACCAATTGCTCTTATTAAAGGGTATGCAGAAGGGCTTAAGGATAATGTTATAGAGGATATAGAGAGTAAAAATTTTTATTGTGAAGTTATTATGGATGAGGCTGAAAAAATGAGCAAATTAGTTAAAGATTTACTTGACTTATCACAGTTAGAATCTGGCCATTATTCATTAAATAAAGAAAAATTTGATATATGTGAACTTGCAGATAAAGTTTTAAATAAATATAGACCGATATTTGATGAAAAAAATATAAAAGTTAGCATAAAAAAAGATAATGATAAAATATGCGTCTATGGTGATAAAACCAGATTAGAACAGGTTCTAGTGAATTTTATTAATAATGCTTTAAATCATACAGGTGCAGAAAGAGTTTTAGAAGTTACTATTAAACAGTTAGCTAATAAAGTGATTGTAAGCATTTATAACAGTGGAAGTTTTATACCTGAAGATGAGATAGATAGAATGTGGGAAAGTTTTTATAAGATTGATAAGTCAAGAGCTAGAAAATATGGTGGAACAGGTTTAGGATTATCAATAGTAAGAAATATTTTAAAGCTTCATAATAGTGATTATGGAGTAAGGAATATAAAGAATGGAGTTGAATTTTGGTTTGAATTAAAATTAATATCAATTGATAATAACGATTGTTAATACTCATTCTTAATTAATGTTGAAATTTAGGGGTTACATTTAATTTAAATATGTAATATAATATATCATACCAATATCAATTGAAAATGGGGTGTGATTTTTGAAAAATAAAATAATAGATGAAAATAAGAGATATAAAATTGCAAGTAGAATAACATGGATAACAATAATTCTAAATGTAATATTGGCTGTAGGAAAAATAATTATAGGTTTTATTTCTAATTCAAACGCGATATTAGCGGATGGAATTCATACAATCTCAGATATAGGAAGTTCAATTGGCATTATTATAGGTTTTTTTATTGCAAAAAAACCTGAGGATGAGGAACATCAATATGGGCATGAAAAAGCAGAAACTATAGCAGCTTTTTTACTTTCATTAATGTTAATTGCTGTAGGAGTAAAAATAGGAATTTCTTCTTTAAAGCTTATGTTATATCAAACAACAATAATTCCTGGTATAGAAGCTGTTTGGGCAGCGGTTGTATCTATAATAATCAAAGAGTTTCAGTTTAGAATAGCTATAAATACTGGAAAAAAAATTAATAGCAAGGCATTAATAGCGGATGCATGGCACCACAGATCAGATGCTTTATCATCTATAGCAGCATTATTTGGAGTTGTTGGTGCAAGAATGGGATATTCATTTTTAGACCCTCTAGCCGGATTAATTGTATCTATTATAGTTGTAAAGGTTGGAGTTGAATTTTTCATACATGGATACAATGAATTAATGGATGTATCAATTGAAGAGAATAAGTTATATGAGGTTGCAGAAAGGTTAATCAATAATACTAATGTAAAGAATATAAATGATATTAAAGCGAGAAAACATGGTTCAAAAGTGTATGTTGATATAAAAGTTTGTGTAGATCCTAATATTACAGTTTATATGGGTCATAGTATAGCTGAAGAGGTTGAAGAAGAAGTTAAGAAAAGTCTAGATAATGTAAAGGATGTTATGGTACACGTGAATCCTTGTTCAAATCATGAAGAAACAAATTGTTTAGCATGTAAAAACAAAACAAGTAAATATGTAAGTAAAGAAGATACAAAAGATAAGAAGTAAAGCCTTGTCAAACATACCCCGGCATGGTATAATCAGATAAACGAGAATTTAGGAGGGGGAAAATGACTGATGTATCTATTCCTATAGCTTTTAGTGCAGGGATTCTTTCTTTTCTATCTCCATGTGTACTTCCTTTAATACCAGCGTATATAACGTACATTACAGGTACTACATTTGAAGAAGAGCTTGCCAATAGGAAGCTTTTAGCTGTATCTAGAACTCTGGGATTTGTTATTGGTTTTACTATTATTTTTATGATAATGGGAATTTCAGCAAGTCTTGTTGGACAAATGTTTATTAAGTATAAAGGTATATTTACTAGAATTAGTGGAATATTGATTATATTTTTTGGATTAAATATGATGGGGTTCAAGTTTGAGATTTTAAATAAAGAAAAAAGAGTGAGAATTCCTAAGATTACTAATTGGTTTAGTTCAATTCTTATGGGAATGGCTTTTGCTGCTGGATGGACTCCGTGTATAGGGAGTGTGCTAGCAACTATATTGATTTATGCAGGAACAACCGCTACCTTATCTAAAGGGTTTTATTTATTGTTATCTTATTCTATTGGATTAGCAATTCCTTTTATTTTAACTGCACTCCTTATTAATCAATTTAGTAAGTTTTTAATTAAGTTTGAAAAAATTATCCCATATATTATGAGGATAAGTGGTGTCATAGTAGTTAGTTTTGGTGTATTAATATTTTTAAATAAAATATACTTAATTTCGAATCTTTTTCTTAGATAGAATAGAACCGAATGGAGGTATAAAGTATGAATAAAAAGCTTGCTATAGTAGTTGTTTTAGCTATAACTTTAGTAGCTGTTTTGTTTTATGTATCTTATAATACAGTATCAAATAGTATTAAAGAAGAGAGTTCAAAAGAAGAAAAAATAGAGGTTAATGATGAAAGTTTAGTAGAAGAAGTCTTACCAATGCAGATCGGTAGTATTGCACCAGAATTTACTTTAGAAACTTTGGAAGGTAAAATAGTTTCTTTAGAAGATTACAGAGGAAAAATAGTATTAATAAATTTTTGGGCTACATGGTGTCCATATTGTGTAAAAGAAATGCCAGATTTAAATAGATTGTATCTTGAAAATAAGGAAGATAACTTTATAGTTTTAGGTATAGATGTTGCAGAGAATAAATCTAAAGTAGAAAACTTTGTCAAAGAAGGAGGATATAGATTTCCTATTTTATTAGATAAAACAGGTAAAGTTGCTAGAGATTATTTAGTTAGTGGCTTGCCTATGTCGGTTATGTTAGATGAAGAGGGAAGAATCAGAGCAATACAATTAGGCATGATGACATACCCACAGATGAAGGAAATGTTAGATAGTGTAAGGAGCAAGTGATAATATGAATTCTTACTTCTTTATATACAAGTCAATAGGAATTAGTTGGTTTTTGTTTTTAGCTATAATTTCAATAATTATTAGTTATTATATAACTATTTTTATAGGCAAGGATAGAGGACTTAAGAAAAATGAAGTAGAGGACATATTTTTTACATTAGTTATATCTGGGTTTATTGGTGCTAGATTAGGTTATGTTATATTTAACTTAGATTTATACAAGGGTCATTTTAAATATATTTTCTCCATAAATCATTTGAACCTAAGTTTGCTCGGAGGCGTTATAGCGGGGCTTATTACACTAATATTTATATCAAAGAAATATAAATTTTCTTTTTATTATTTATTTAAGATATTTTTAATTCCTTTTTATTTTAGTATGTCTTTAGCAATGTGGTCTTTGTTTTTGGAAGGTCGTTTAATTGGTAAAGAGTATAGTGGGTTTTTATCTATGTATCATTTATCTGCTTACAGGCATCCAGTTGTGCTTTATTTGTCACTGATATTTATTGTCGGGATAATTATTGAATCTATAAATGTTAAAAGAAGATCTTCAGGTAAGTATATTTCCTATTTAGCTTTCGTGTTAATACTGATAAGTTATTATCTAATCAGGATAAAATTAGCAATCTGATATGAGAATAATTAAAATAGATTGACTTAGACTAAAAAATGTAATAGAATTATGTTTAGAAAATACCCTTATAGGGTATATAAATTAATGAAGATAAAGCATATATATTTATGAAAATAAAAGCGAGTGCTTATGTATGAGTTTTATTTTCATAAATATACTCAGTTATGATAGGAGGATAGTAATGAAGGTAGAAATAACACAAGTGGCCCAAGAAAAACTAAAAGAAATAATGGAAGAAAAAGGAGCGGCATCTCAAAGTGTAAGGATATATATTGCAGGCTTTGGATGAGGTGGTCCAAGTTTTGGGCTTGCTCTGGATGAGCAGAAAGAAAATGACGAAGTAGATACAGCAGGGGATATTAAATTTGTAGTAGATAATGATGTCGCTTCTCAATTTAATCATTTCAATATCGACTATTTAAATGATTGGCTAAGAAGAGGATTTTATATTACTGCAAATGGAGCACATTCTTCTTGTTGATCTAAAGGCAGAATCTAATTGGTTCTGCTTTTTTCTTTATAATTTATTTAAATCGAAGATTTTGTTCTAAATATAAAATTATTTTTTAAAAATAGTATACATAAAAACATCAGTTCCATCTATATTTTCTGCTGTAGCCTGTAGCTTAAAGCTTGGATTTAATCCATTTACAAATGCTTCTTTCCAAGTCCTATTAAGATCATACATTATACTATGATTTATTTTGTACTTTCTCCAGGTGTCGATTAAAATCTGTTTTTTCACATAGAATTTTACTATATTATTGTCATTAAGAGTTATAGTATAACTATTATTTAGACTTTCTTCTAAACTGTAATTTTTAAGTATTCTATAAATATCTTCTGCTGATTTTATTTTGTAATTATCTTTTATTTTTTTTCCCCAACGATAGCCATGACGTTCATATACGTATGTTGTTAATTCTAAACCAGCTCTTTTCCACTTGTTTAATACAGTTTTTACTAATTGTAAATAGTTATTTCTGATATTAGTTGAATTATCTTTTTTATTTTCAATAGTAATAGGTGTTTTTATTAAAGGATTGATAATGTTATTTGGAAAATTGATTTTAAAAGCTTTTATTATACTATTTTCCATGTCTTTTAAAAGTTTTAGTTTTACTGAAATTATATCTTCATTATTGTACAAGCTATCACCTTCCTTAATTTATCTAAATCGAATATTTTGTTCATAAGCCTATTTTTATAATAACCAGAAATTTATTAAATATCATATAAAACTATTTGATTTTAAAATAATAACATGTTACAATAAATATACGTCCCATATGGGGAGGGACTATAAAAGATAATTTTTAATAATAGATAGTGGGGAGAAATATTATGAATGAAGAAAGAAAGAAAGCGTTAAATTTACTTAAAACCTCAAAAGGTCAAATTGAGGGAATAATAAGAATGATTGAAAATGATAGATATTGCGTTGATATTTCTAAGCAAATACTTGCTGTCCAAGCGTTACTTAAAAAGGCAAACTTGAATATAATAGACCAACATATAAAACATTGTGTAAAAGAAGCTGTTCGTAAAGGAGAAGGCGATGAAAAAATTGATGAAATTATTAACATATTAGACAAGTATGCAAAGTAGATTGTAACTAATTTAAATCCTTGTGAATATCTTAAAGCAAAGATAGATATTCTCAAGGAGGCCGATTATATGTATCCATTTATAAGGACGCATATTCATAGATATAAAGGCAAAACATCTTATAATAAAGGTCATTTGCATGAATTTCGGGGGATAACTAGTGAGCCTATACCTTTATGGAGAGGGCATGTTCATTTTTATAAAGGATATACGACAATTAATAAAAAGCATAACCATTATTATATGGGATTTACAAGTGGCCCGGTTAAAGTACCAGGAGGTCATGTTCACTATATTAATGGAAGAACAAGTTATAATAAAGGGCATAGTCACAAATATGTAGACAAAACTTCAAAACAAAAATATAGATACTAATAACAGAAGCGGCTTAAGGCCGCATTTTTTTCTTGCATTTATTCATATTTTCGAATATGATATAAATGTATTTAAATATAATACTAATATTAACCTGGTTAGGAGAGGCTACTATATAGAAATACGCCACTGCCCAGAAACATCCAGAGATGCCAATGGGTAAACAGGGATAATCGAGAAGGTTATACCTAATGTGGCTGGGTCAGCCCTAAGCTATATAGAGCTAAAACCCAACAGGTGACAGGTAGACCCTTCACTTGTTTGAAGGGTTTTTATAATCCATATAATCTATTTTAATCGAAGATTTTGTTCATGCATTAAAATAATATTTTTCTGTAATACTATAATTGCTTATTTTATGAAAGGGTGGTGATGGTTGTGGACTCTGGTCCTATACCTAAGATTAGCTTTGAAAAATTTATATTAAGAAGAGCCATAACCTTGCCACTTAGGAGTGTGTGGCTCTTCTAAAAGGAGGGAAACAAATGAAGGAAAAAATTACTAGACTAATAAACGAAAAAAGATATATTGAAGCCAAAAAAGAAGTCACAAAACTAAACGTAGTAGATATTGCGGAGATTTTGGAAGAGCTCGATAAAAGTTCATATTTAATATTGTTTAGAATATTGCCTAAGGACATGGCGGCTGAGGTCTTTTCATATTTATCATATGAGCAGCAGCGATATATTATAGATTCGATAACAGACAAGGAAATAAAAAGTATAGTAGATGAATTGTTCTTTGATGATATGATAGATATTATAGAAGAAATGCCTTCAAATGTTGTAAAGAAAATATTGAAAAACACAAAAGAGGAAGAAAGAATATTAATTAACCAGTTTCTAAACTATCCAGAAAATTCAGCTGGAAGTCTTATGACAATAGAATATGTTGACCTTAAAAAGGAAATGACAGTTAAGCAGGCAATAGACCATATAAAAAAGACAGGTGTTGATAAAGAGACTATATATACTTGTTATGTTACAGATAAAAATAGAAAACTAGAAGGTTTAGTATCTTTGAGAAAATTGGTCATAAGTGACGATAATAAAACAGTTGGAGAAATAATGGAGAAAGATATAATATATGTAAATACTCATGATGACCAAGAAGAGATAGCTTATCTATTCAAAAAATATGACTTAATGGCAATTCCTGTTGTTGATAAAGAAGGTAGATTAACAGGTATTATTACAATTGACGATATAGTTGATGTTATTGAACAGGAAAACACAGAGGATTTTCAAAAAATGGCGGCAATGTCTCCATCAGAAGAAGAGTATCTTGAAACTAGTGTTTTAACACTAGCAAAACATAGAATTATGTGGCTTTTAATACTTATGATATCAGCTACATTTACAGGTAGTATTATTAGGAGATTTGAAGAAGTATTGCAGTCTGTTGTTATATTGGCGGCATTTATTCCAATGCTTATGGATACAGGAGGAAATGCTGGTTCTCAAGCTTCAACATTGATAATAAGGGGTATGGCTTTAGGTGAGATAGAAATAAAAGATATTTTGAAAGTTATGTGGAAAGAATTAAGAGTTAGTACAGTGGTAGGAGTTATTTTATCTTTAGTGAATTTTGTGAGGATTTATTATATAGAAAAGGTTAGTATTGAGGTAGCAATAACTGTATGTTCAACTTTGTTTTTTACTATCGTTTTAGCTAAAATAGTTGGAGCTATGCTTCCGATAGGAGCGAGAAAGTTGAAATTAGACCCGGCTATTATGGCTAGTCCTTTGATAACTACGATTGTAGATGCGGTTGCATTAATACTATATTTTTCAATGGCTTCATGGATACTAGGGCTATAGAAGGAGGTATTTAACCTCCTTTTTTTCTAATAAGTGAAATTTGATGTTTGAAAACGAAATCTTTTCCTTGCCTTGACACACAAAAAGTACTAATATAAAATTTGGTCTAAGTAAATTAATTTATTAGAGGTGATGAAATTGGTTTTAGATCAAAATAAAACACCGTTATTTGATGCATTAAAGGAATATCATGAAAGAAATGTTATTCCCTTTGATGTTCCAGGTCATAAACATGGTAAAGGTTTAAGTGAATTTGGTGACTTTGTTGGTAATAAAGTTTTAGAGATAGATGTTAATTCAATGAAGCCCCTTGATAATGTTAGTAATCCTATTGGTGTAATAAAAGAGGCTGAAGAATTAGCAGCTGAAGCATATTGGGCCGACCATGCATTTTTTCTTGTTAATGGTACTACATCAGGAGTACAGGCAATGATTATGAGTGTTTGTATGCCTGGTGATAAAATAATATTACCGAGAAATGCACATAAATCAGCTATAAATGGTCTTATATTAAGTGGAGCACAACCTATATATATACAACCTGAAATAAATAATAAACTTGGTATTGCTATGGGAGTATCTTTAGAAAGTGTAGAAAAGGCCATAGCTAAACATCCTGATGCTAAAGCTATATTTTTAATAAATCCAACATATTATGGAGCTACATCAGATATTAAAAAGATAGTAAGATTAGCACATAAACATGGGATGGCAGTTTTAGTTGATGAAGCACATGGAGCACATTTTAAGTTTCACCCAGAACTGCCGCATGATGCAATGGAGTTAGGTGCAGACATGTGTGCTGTTAGTATTCATAAAACTGGAGGTTCGTTAACTCAAAGTTCACTTTTATTATTGAAAGAAGGATTGATTGAAAAGAAAATGGTTAGAACTGTATTAAATCTTACACAGACAACCAGTGCATCGTATTTATTAATGTCAAGTATAGATGTAGCGAGAAAAATGCTAGCAGTACATGGTGAAGAAGTATTTACTAGAGTATTAAATCTTTGCAGAAATGCGAGAAATGAGATAAATAATATAGATGGACTGTATGCTTTTGGCAAAGAGATAGTAGGGACTCCAGGGGTTTATGACTTTGACGAAACAAAGTTGGGTATAAATGTTACAGATCTTGGTATTACAGGATTTGAGGCTTATGATATATTGAGAGATGAATATAATATACAGGTTGAATTAGGAGATGTTTTTAATATATTAGCTATAGTGAGTGTTGGAGATACTGAAGAGTCTGTAAATGCATTAGTTGAAGCACTTAGAAGTATGAGTAAAAAATATAAAGGTAATAAAAAAAGATTTGAAAATGTTACGTTAGAAAATCCAGAAGTTATAGTTTCACCAAGAGATGCATTTTATAGCAATAAGAAAGTTGTTAAATTAGATAATGCTGTAGGTGAAATAAGTGGCGAGTCAATTATGGTTTATCCTCCGGGAATTCCTATTGTAACTCCTGGTGAAAGAATTAGTAAGGAGATAATTGAGTATGTAAAACTATTAAAAAGTCAACATAGTTTACTGCAAGGTACAGAGGATCCTTATGTAGAATATATTAAGGTATTAGGAATGTAACAAAAAAGGCACACATATGTAAGAAATACATATGTGTGCCTTTTTCTATACTTTCTGCTAATTCACGATAAAACTTCTCTTTTCATACAATATACTATACCAACCTATATTCTAAGTAGACAAATTATGCGAATTAGTCTGCATAAAGGGGTGACAATAATTGATTGATGATAGATTTATATATTTGAAAATATATTCTAGTAATGAAAAGAGAGTTATCATAAAAGAGTTAGAGGAAATTGTAAAATATCTAGCCGCTACTCAGATTCCTAACTCTATTGAAAACATACATCCAGAGTTTGTAAAAGTCCAAGTAATATTATCTAGAACGAATTTGGTAAGAAGAATGAGAAGGTTTGGTGGAAAAGGATGCTTAAGATATTCAGACTGTGATATATGTGATGAAGGGCATTGTATTACTATTTTATATGACGATGAACTCGAGAAGATATGGAAAGATAGATATAATAAAATAATGAGTACCATTGAAGAGAGTATAAAAGCTACTGATGGATTAGTAATAACTATGAATAATAGACCTATAATAGCTGGATTTCATAATACTTGCGGAGGTTCCACTGAAAACTCAGAAAATGTTATGGGAAATAGAGTAGTGTATTTAAGGAAAGTATTATGTGATTATTGTTTAAATTCTCCCGATTGGGAAGGATATAAGGAAATTTCGATAAAGGAAATAGAAGAGAAACTAAAAGTAAAGTTTCCGAACTTAACACCAACATTGAAAATTGATATGAAGGGTTTTATAGAGGAAATAGATAGAGATGATGAAGGAAGAATAACAAGCATCAAAATAGGTGGAAAAGTATTTAAAGGTATTGAAGTTAAAGAAATATTAGGACTTGATTCTACTAGATTTAGTATTGCACCTAAGGTACTAGGAGTTAAAACTCGTGGACAGGGAGATGGTTTAGGGCTTTGTCAGCATGGAGCGAATCAAATGGCTTTAATGGGTTTTAAGTTTGATGATATTATAAATTATTATTTTACAGGGGTTGAAATTAAAAAAATTAAAAAACCATGTATAAAAAAACCTTTAAAAGAGAAAATATTAGTAATTGACCCAGGACATGGTGGAGATGATAATATTGGAGTTGAAGGCCCTAAAGGATTAAGGGAAAAGGACGTGGTTTTAAAAATAGGTAAAAAATTAAAAGAACTTTTAGAAAATCTAGGTGCAACAGTCTATTTAACTAGAGATGAGGATAAGTATGTATCTTTAAATAAAAGGGCAGAATTGGCTAATAAAATTAGGCCTAATTTTTTTATAAGTATTCATCTTAATTCTTTTTCTAATTCATTAATTCGAGGGTGTGAAATGTATTATTATAAAGGTGATACGGAAAGTCAAGGGTTAGCTAAATGTATTATGAATAGTATGATGAAAAAACTTGATGTAATAAATAGAGGTATAAAAGTGGCTTCGTTTTTCCTTCTAAGAGAGGTAGGTACAAGTTCGCTTCATATAGAGATTGATTATGTAACTAATCCTGAGGTTGAAAAATTACTCAAAAATAATGAATATATCGACAAAATAGCAGAATCTATTACTCAAGGTATAGTCGAATATTATAAGTTTTAGTAGATATGAGGAGTATTACTGTGTTAATTGACTGAATTTAGAATTTGACAAACTTAATTAAAACTAGTATAATTAATAATTTGACTTTTTTGCAATAATGTGATAATATTTATACGTATATTTTGAAAGAAGGTGATTGCTTGGTGAAAAGAAATTCTCTTGATAAGATCAGGGAGAATGTTAAGTCTTATGTTGGAGAAAAAGTGAGACTAAAGGCTAACAAGGGTAGAAAGAAGACCACTATAAGAGAGGGCGTATTAGAGAGTGTTTATCCAAGCATATTTGTAGTAAAAATTGACGGAGGATATAATACAGTAAGACGAGTGTCATATAGCTATTCAGATATACTTACAGAAACAGTTGAAGTAATAGTATGTAGGGATGAAAAGAAAATACAAATTAGTTAGTTTAGTAAACCGCCATATTCTGGCGGATTTACTTTTTTGTTAAGGAATAGTCAACTATTAATCAATTTTACATTTTCAATTTTTAATTTTTTATTCCCTATCCCCTGACTTTGTCCCCTATTCCCTGTTCTATGTCTCCTGCCCTCTGATTTCTATTCTCTAATTTCAGCATCTAATATCCAGTACCAAGTACCCAGTACCTATTATCCTTTACTGTAGTTCTATCAAATAATCTAGTATAATTAATTAAAGAACTTTTATATTTGAATACATAATAAAGGAGAGGATTTAATGAGGAAGAATTTAGTACTTGTATTTATTTTATTAATTTTTGTAGTGACTGGTTGTAAAGAAAAAGTATTAGAGCAATCAAACATAATTGAAACTACTAAAGCTGATGAAATTGAAGAACAAAAAGCTATTGAAATAGATAAAGAGCAAAAAGAAGGAAAAGAGGTTATAAAAAAAGAAGAACCGAAAGTATTTATTGGACAGGCCTTGGATACTATAGATAAAGATGGTTTTACTGAAGTATACAAAGAAAAAAATAAAAAAAGTAGTATTATATATAAACTTAAAAATTATGAAGAAGTTAAGCTTCTAGAGACTTTGCCTTATGGATGGTTCAAAGTAAAGCTAGAAGATGGTAGAGAGGGTTATGTAGATTCAAGATATGTAAGAACTAAAGAAATTCCTCCTCATGAGTTTAATGAGAAAACAGAGGGGTATGTTTTAGTTTTTAATACTGATAAGCAAATTTTAAGAATTTATAAAGATGGAGAATTGATAAAAGAATCTTTAGCATCTAGTGGCATATGGGACTATTTTACACCAAAAGGTATATTTCAAATAGAAGAAGGAAGAAGAGGAAAGTGGTTTTATACTCCTAGATTTAAACAGGGAGGTAAATACTGGGTTGGTTTTAAAGGAACGTATTTATTCCATTCTATCCCTTTTACTGAAGATGGTAAAATAATAGAAAAAGAGAAAGAAAAATTAGGTACACCAGCTAGTCATGGATGTATAAGACTTCCTGTTGATGTAGCTAAATATATTTATGAAAACATCCCTGCGGGGTCTTTAGTGTTGATATATTAAGTTGGGTGCTGGGTACTTGGTACTAGGTACTGGGTGCTGGATACTAGGTACTTGGTACTGGAAATGATGGACTCGATTCGGATTGTTTTTAACATCTTTTAAGTCTATTATAACGTTATATTGTGAACTGTTTAACTTCAGATGCAAAGTCTGAAGTTTTTTTCTGTTCTCTTTTCCCTGTTACCTGTTAACTAAAAGTGACATAGTTACTTTTTATGCATAACAAAAAAGCTTGTACATATAATGTAATGAATACGGACAAATTTTTTCAATAACTTCTAAGAAGAAAGAGGGGGTTTTGTGAAAGAGAAAGCTTTAAAGTGGATGGGGAACATACTAATATTTCTTTTATTAGCATCTATATTATCGCTATTTTATACCCGAATAAAACATAAAAATGATAAAAACTATATACCTTCAGTTTTTGGAATAAGGTTTATGACTGTTTTATCAGGAAGTATGCAACCTAATATTGAAGTTGGGGATTTAGTTGTTATAAAGCCTATAATACCTAAAAACATAAAAAAAGGAGATGTTATTACATACAGATTAACTGATAATATATTCATTACGCATAGAGTCATAGATGTTATACACGATAATGGTGAGTATTTATTTATAACAAAAGGTGATGCTAATAACGTTCGAGATGATGAAAAAATAAATTTTAGTCAATTAGTAGGTAAAGTATTTTTAATTATTCCTAGTGGAGGATATATACTTTATTTTCTGAAAAAGCCAATAATTTTTGCTCTTTTAATATTAATATTATTAATTACATTCATAGTAGGTGAAATGCAAATTTTTCATCTAAAGAAAGGGGGAGCTTAATATGAAAAAAAGATTAGTTTTAATAATGATACTAATAGGTTTATTAGCTTTTGGAGTAGGAATGGGAACATATGCATGGTTTACGAGTAGTGTTACAACTACAAATAACGTATTTAAAACTGGTATATTAAGAATAAAAAACCCAGGTAATGGGGTATTTGCTTCAGGCATATTAAATGTAGATAATATCTATCCAGGATGGGAAGGTTCTAAAAAAATTACAATAACAAATGATGGAACATTAGCTTTTAAATTCAAATTAAAAGATATAACTTTAAAATCTCAAAATGATGAGGGTAAAATCTTATATAATGGGACAAATGGTCTTAGAGTTAGTTTTGATAAGCAAAATTGGTATAGAGTTAAAGATATAACTAATTATGTGTTCAGCGGGCAAATTAATAAAGGAAAATCAAAAACTATTACCGTTTACTATAAATTACCTAAAGAAGCAGGAAACGGTTATCAAGGCAAATCTGTTACTTTAGAATTCAATTTTGTAGCTACACAAACAGAAAATAAAGGCTGGTCAGAATAATATAGGCTTATTAGTGTTTTATCATTAATAGTAGCGGAGAATTAATTCTCCGCTACTACTAATCTACCAAGTATCCAGTACCAAGTACCCAGAAAATATACAAGGTGGTGAAAAAACAACCTAATAATGAAAATATCAATTGAAAATACAACATGTAAGTTTTTGATGTTAGTGATTATAATAGGCTCGATATTGTTTGTAAATCAAAATGTTGCTTACACAGAGAATACCCCTGATGTTATATTATACATACATGGAGAAAAATCTATTGGAGGACCGATATTTCATCAAAAGGGAAACTTAGTTGATGGATATTTAGCTCCTGGAGCTACTGTGTCAGGAACTTTAAGAATTTATAATAATTATTCAGAAAGAATAAATGTAGAAAATTTAGCTTTGACAATAAAGTTAGAGAAATCATATGGGGATAATTACTATCAAATTGAAGATGAAAATTTATACGAAGTGTTTGCAAAGAATATGAAGTTAACTATTAAAAGGGGAAGAATGCTGATATTTACTAAGATTATATATAATAAAAGTTTTTATGAAATGATGTATAAGAAAGATAATGAAGATTACAATGGGTATGATTTACCCATATTAGACCGTTTTAATATAAATAAAAATGACTATATAGATTTAAAATACATAGTACATATGGATGAAAGGGCAGGGAATGAATTACAAGGCATTAAAGCAACTGTAAATTTTCTTATAAATGTAAATGAAAACCCTGTCTATCAAGGAGGTTCTAGTTATAATCCACCAAGTAGTGGAGGAGGATCCAGAGGTAATTCGAAAGAAGAAGTTGATGATGAAATACAGTTAGAAGATGAAAATGAGAAAAAACAAGAAGTTAATGTAGACTTTATTGATATTAAAGGACATTGGGCAAAGGATTGTATCCAAACACTTATAGAACATAATATAGTAAATGGCTATCCTGATAAAACAATAAGACCTGACAATTTCATAACAAGAGCTGAAGCAGCTGTTCTTATTTGTAGAGCTTTAAATTTAGAAGAAAAAAATAAACTTTTTACTGGATATATAGATTCTATACCTAAATGGGCTAGAGGATATGTAATAGCATCAACAGAAAAAGGCATATTTAAAGGATATCCTGGTAGACTTTTTAAAGCTAGTAAAAAAATTACTAGACAAGAGATGATAGCTGTGTTGATGAGAGGCTTTAATAAAGAATTAGAAGAAGAAATAGAGATTAACTATATAGATAAAGATAATATTCAAGACTGGGCTTTAAGATATGTAAAAACAGGAGTTTACTACAAAATAGTAAATGGATATCCAGATAGTACCTTTAAACCAAATAATAATATTACAAGAGCTGAGGTATTCACTATGATATGTAAGTTATTAGGATACCATAATGAACATGCTAGCTAAATTTTTAGAGATGATAAATTATAAATAACAAGTTAAACGAGGTGAAAGTGAATTAAGAATGATAAAAAATGGAAAACAAAAAGTAAAGGGAATTATTTTAAAAGTTATGGGGTTTCTTACTGGAGGAACTTTAATATCTATGGTTTTGCTAATAAATATGGATACATATTCTTGGTTTACAAGTAAAATGACATATAATTTAAGTGTAACTGCAGCTACAACCGAAGATATTTTGGAAAAAATAGAAATCAAAACGGTTAACCCGAAAGAAATCGTACTTAAAAAAAATAATTCAATAAATATAGAACCAGTAATATATTTTAGTGTAGAAGGAGAGGCATCAGATTATATTTTACATATAAATCCTATAAAACTTAAAAATCATAAAAAATATACAGTACCTATTAATGTAGCTGTGAATTTAAAACAAATTATTGAGTTGTTAAATAAAGACAATGAAAATAATAATAAAAGAGTTCAAGGTACAATAAGGATTAAATATTTAAACGAATTTATTGATGAAAAAATAGATATTGAATTTACTACAAAGTACCTTTTTAAAAAGTTTCTTGAGAGATTAAGTATAAGATGTTTAAACGAAGAGAATGAATTTGAAATAGAAAAACATTTAAGAAAAGTAATAATGCATATTGATAAACAAGCAAGACTACAAAGTAGTAAGTTTTATGAAAAAGAAACTGTAGCTGAAGAAATATATGGAAGTGAATAATAGGTTTTGAATTTTTAATCTAAAAAAGTCTGCATTAATGCTGCAGACTTTTCCATTATCTAAAGTTTTAAATACTATGTTATAATCCTAAAAAAATAGCGATTTTCTGTATGCTATAATAAACTATAAAGCAAATTATTATAAATAAACTAAAATATATAATGAAACCTGCTGCTTTATATTTTTTCTTTAATGTCGATAAATTTATACCTCGAGGATTTAACAGTATATTCATTATTAATGCTGATATTATAAATGATAACATGTATAGTATAATTTTTTTCATATTACACCAACCTTTATTTGAAAATAAGTCTAAAAATAACCATAATTACAAAATAGAGTACAAACCCTAATATCAAATTTTTAACAAATCGTTTAGAAGAAGACATTAAAATACCTCCCTATTCCCTTTTCTTAAATATTCTTGCTTATCTTAAAATTTTCCTGCAAGAAAAACTTAAATTTAGAACAATATAGGTATGAGCGTTATTTTTTCAATTCATTAAAAAATATAACTTTATTAAAAGTAAAAGCTAAGGAGGAAATCCTTAGCTTTTACTTACTTGAATTATATTTAATTTACCTCTTCAGTAACTTTACTGCCGAAGAAGTATAATATCCCAAACAATACTATTGTACCAATTAAAAGTGAAATATAAGGGCTAATACCAAAGCCTACAGGAATAAATCCTATCAAAATAGCTACTAACGCTACTGTTAAGGCATAAGGTAATTGTGTTTTTACATGAGCCATATGGTCACAAGCACTAGAAATTGATGACATAATAGTTGTATCAGAAATAGGAGAACAATGGTCTCCAAAAACAGCACCAGTTAATACAGCTCCAACAGTAGGAACTAATAATTCAGTACCTCCTAACTGTATAGCTAGAGGTATAGCTAAAGGCATAACTATAGAATTAGCTCCCCAAGATGTACCAGTTGCAAAAGCAGTTACTGCTGGTATTATAAACATCATTAGAGGTAGTAAATAAGCTGGTAGAGAACTTTTTAAAATGTTAGCTATAAATTCAGCTGTTCCAAGATCACTATTAACTCCACCTAAAGACCAAGCTAAGATTAATATTATAGATGCTGTTGTCATAGATTTAACACCAGAAACCCATGCATCTACAATTTCTTTTAAAGATAATAATCTTTGCATTAGAGTCATTATAGCAGCAATTAAGCTACCACCAAAAGAAGCCCACAATAAAACTACGCTTGAGTCAGCATTTCCAAAGGCGTCTTTTATTGAGCCGCTTTCAAGGCCACCTCCATTAATGTATAGACCTACTACTGTTATTAGTAAAACTGAAAGAATAGGAATTATCGCATTATACCATCTTTCAGATTTTACTTTTGTATTTAATGATGACATTTCATCTGAAACTAGAGGAGTAGCATTATCATCTAGAACTTTTCCTGTCTTATAAGTTCTTTTTTCAGCTCTAGCCATAGCTCCAAAATCGCGTCCTGTAAATATTATAATTAAAACGAAAATCAAAGCTAACAAGCTATAAAATCTATAAGGTATAGTTTGTAGAAAAACACTATAAGCGTTTAAATCTATATTAATTTTAGCTAAGCTATCTCTTATTAATCCAGTTTCAAAACCTATCCATGTAGATACTAATGCTATACTTGCAACTGGAGCAGCAGTTGAATCAACTATATAAGCTAATTTTTCTCTTGAAATTTTCATTTTATCAGTAATACTTCTCATAGTATTACCAACGATAAGAGTATTAGCATAATCATCGAAGAAAATCAATATACCCATTAACCAAGTTGCGAACAATGTAGATTTGCTATTTTTTGCTTTGGAAACTATAAGTTTAGCAATTCCGTTTGTACCTCCATTTTTACTTAAGATACCTATAAGTCCTCCTATAGAAAGACTGAAAACTAAAATAGATGCATTCCAAGTATCAGCTAATGAACCAACAATATATGTGTTTAATGTTTCTGAAAAGCCTGTTAATGGATTAAATCCTGTTAGTATAGTAGCTCCTACGAAAACAGATACAAATAGTGATAAAAGTACTTCTTGAGTAATCCATGAAAGGATTATTGCCAGTATTGGTGGTATGATTGAAAGCCATCCATATTGCATAAATATTCCTCCTTCATTTTTAGTAGTTCGTATTTTGTTTTTTGATAAATTAAGTTGCCAGTTGCCAGAGGACAGGCGACAGGAAGCAGAATGCAAAATGTAAAATTGAAAATTAAAATTTAAAGAATAACTAATAGTCGAAAGCTGTTATCTGTCCCCTGATCTCTGATCTCTGTCATCTGTCCCCTGTTTTCAGATAATAAAAAAACACCTGATAGGCTTATCAGGTGCTATTTTCAAAAAAAGCATAGATCAAGCCCATCCCTCCTTTTTGCCCAGCGTGAGATAGCACTCCATCAGGATATCGGGCAATTATCCTGATGACAGTCCTACACCTATTCGATGCAGGCCCAGCCTTAGATTTTGGATATCTAAGACTTCGGCGACAGCTCCTTTCACTATATTTCATAGGCTTCCGGCCTCCCTATAGCTACTCTTAGATGTCGCGCCTCTACCTCACCCCTTTGAGGGATGAGGTCGTATTAAATTGTGATGTATTATAATTTACCATGTATAAATATAAAAGTCAACAGTTAATTGTTGGGAGTGAATGTTTATTAAAAAAACTATTGACATTTAAAAAAAAATAGTATATTTATTATATGTAAACTTTAAGTTTATTTTTATTAATTTTTGTCGTTTAGTTTAGCAATTCTAAACTTATTATATAGTATCTCTTGATTAGGGGTGTAACTGTGGATATCGGCAATAAAATAAAACGGCTAAGAATGCTGAATGGATTGACTCAGCAGGAGCTAGCACAAAGATGTGATTTAACTAAAGGTTTTATATCACAAATTGAAAGAAATTTAACTTCGCCGTCTATTGCAACATTAATGGATATATTAGAAGCTTTAGGAACTGATATTAGGAACTTTTTTAATGAAGTTGAGAATGATAAAGTTGTGTATACAAAAGAGGATATATTTTCAAGTGAAAATGAAGAACTAGGTCATATTATCGAATGGCTTATTCCGAATGCACAAAAGAATAATATGGAACCTATACTTCTTACGTTAGAATCTGGAGGTATAAGTAATATAGAGAATCCTCACGAAGGAGAAGAATTTGGATATGTTCTATCTGGAAGTATTTATTTAAGTTTAGGCGATAACAAGTATAAAGTGAACAAAGGAGAAAGTTTTTATTTTAAGTCAGATAAGAAGCATTTTATTGAAAATAGTTTTAAGAGAAAAGCTGTTGTACTTTGGGTGACTTGTCCACCGAGTTTTTAAGTAAGATATCAGATTAATATTCTTTGATAGAGAGGAGAAGACTTATGAAGATAGAACAATTAGGAAGACACATTTTAGCAGAGTTTTATAATTGTGATAAAGATATATTAAATGACCATGCTTTAATAGAGAAATATATGAATGAAGCAGCTACTGAAGCAAAAGCAACAATAGTAAAGAGTGTATTCCATTTATTTAATCCATGGGGAGTGAGTGGAGTTGTAGTAATACAAGAATCTCATCTTACAATTCATACTTGGCCAGAATATGGATACGCTGCAGTTGACTTATTTACATGTGGAGATGAAGTAGATCCATGGATTGCTTTTGATTACTTAAAAGAAAAGTTAAAGGCTGAAAAAGCAGAAACACTGGAAGTTCCAAGAGGAATAGTAGAGAAGATAAAAAGATTTTCAGATGGTAAATTAGATGATATTAAAGTTAAACACAAACCAGCTGTTGTAAATGCATAATTTTTAATGTACGAAAAAAAATAAAGCCGAGGGCAATCTCGGCTTTAGAAGTTATAGGAAAAATAGTTGATAGTTAATAGTCGATAGTCAATTGACTATTAACTATTGACCAATAACTAAAGACTATTGACTAATTAAATAAGGAGGAATTTTAAAATGGAATTATGGTTTACTGAAGAACATACTGATTATGCTAGATTTTCCTTTAAAGTAAAAAAACATCTTTATTCAAAAAAGAGTCCTTTTCAACAAGTAGATTTTATAGATACATATGAGTTTGGTAAGGTACTTTTATTAGATGGACTTGTTATGGTAACAGAAAAGGACGAATTCATATATCATGATATGATAACTCATGTTGCTATGGCTACAAATCCTGAAATTAAAAGGGTTTTAGTTATAGGTGGTGGAGATGGTGGTACAGTAAGAGAATTGACTAGATATAATACAATAGAAAAAATTGATATGGTTGAAATAGACGAGCTAGTTGTTAAAGCTTCAAGAGAATTTTTACCATTAACTTCATCTAAATTAGATGACGAGAGAGTAACTTTATACTTCGAGGATGGAATAAAGTTTGTAGAAGATAAGGAAAATGAGTATGATTTAATCATTGTAGATTCAACAGACCCGATAGGACCAGGAGAAGGGCTATTTACTACAGAGTTTTATAAAAACTGCTATAAGGCATTAAGCGATAAAGGTATACTTGTTAATCAAAACGAAAGTCCTTACTATGAAAGAGATGCTAAGGCTATGTTAAGAGCAACAGGAAAATTGAAGAAAATTTTCCCTATAGTAGAAGTATACCAATTCCATATGCCTACATATCCATCAGGACATTGGTTATTTGGATTTGCATCAAAATCATTACACCCAATTAAAGATTTCAAACCAGAAGAGTGGAAAAAATTTAACTTAAAAACTAAGTATTACAATACAGATATACACGTAGGAGCATTTGCTTTACCAACTTATGTTAAGGAGTTGATTGAATCTGGTGTTAAATAAAAATATTCATACATTTATAGGATTTGACAGTGAATATGAAGATTCACAAATAGTAGTTTTTGGAGCACCTTTTGATGGAACAACTTCATTTAGACCAGGAACAAGATTTGCTCCTACTATAATGAGAAATGAATCATATGGTTTAGAGACATATAGTCCTTATCTTGATAAGGATTTGACTGATATAAAAGTTTATGATGCTGGTGATTTAGAATTTCCGTTTGGAAATACAGAAAAAGTATTAGATATGATAAATAAGTTTGTAAAAGATGTTTTAAATGATGGAAAGATACCTGTTATGATAGGTGGAGAGCATTTAGTGACTTTACCATCTGTTAAAGCAGTTTATGAAAAATATAAAGACCTTTATATTTTGCATTTTGATGCCCATACAGACTTAAGAGAGGACTACATGGGTGAAAAATTATCACATGCAACAGTTATAAGAAGAGTTTGGGAATTTCTTGGAGATGGTAGAATATATCAATTTGGAATTAGGTCTGGTGAAAGACAGGAATTTGAATGGGCTAAAAAGCATACAAACCTGACTAAATTTACTTATAAGGGTCTTGAAGATGTAGTAAATGAAATAAAAAATAAACCAGTTTATGTTACTATTGATTTAGATGTTTTGGATCCGTCAGTTTTTCCTGGAACTGGTACACCAGAGCCTGGAGGAATATCATTTAATGATATGATGGATATTATTAATATTTTAAAGAGTTTAAATATTGTAGGAGCAGATATTGTAGAGTTGTCTCCACATTATGATAATAGTGGAGCTTCAACTGCTGTTGCATGTAAAATACTTAGAGAGTTAGTTGTTGCAATTAGTAAATAGACAAGCGGCCAATGGCCGCTTAATTTTTTTAAAATCATTCCTTTTAATTCAGGCTACCAACGTGCCTTAGCTGATGTTTTTGATGATTAATTTTTAATTTTATTCTAGTACCCAGTACCTAGTACCAAGCACCCAGTACCCATTAAAAAAATAACAGTAATTTTTTGGGACATTTTAACATAAAATTTTTCATAGAGAAATAATAATATAATAGGCTTTGAATTAGGGTAGTGTAAATAATTGAAAGGGGGATAAAGATGGCAGTAGAACTAATCAAAGATTTACTTAAGATAGAAGAGACGATAGGAAGAGAAGAAGTAGAGGCATTAATTGAGGACGAAATATTATTATCAGAAGTTGAATCTGGTATAAAAAAGATACTTAATATTGACGGTGAGATAGAGACTTTAGAAACTAAAGCTGTTAAGGATAAAGTGTTAATAAATGGAATAATTAAATACAATATCCTATACAGTGCAGATGATGAAAATTCGTCTATTCAGAGAATAGAAGATTCAACTAATTTTCAGGAAGAGATTATAATTAATGGTGCAGAAGAAGAGATGAATGTTGATATTAAAACAAACATAGAGCATATAGATTGTAATTTAATAGACAACAGAAAAATATCTGTTAAGGCTGTACTGCATTTTAACACAAAAGTACAATCATATAGCAATATAGAAGTTGTTAAAGATATTCAAGGAATTGAAGGATTGCAAACTTTAAAGGATTACATAAGATATAATGATATTGTAGGAAGTAATACATCTGATACTTTAGTAAAAGAAGCATTTGAATTATCTGAAGATATGCCAAGTATAGAACATATACTTAAGCTAAATGTAAAAGGTTATGAAAAGGAAGTTAGAGTAGTTGAAGACAAGGTAATAGTATCAGGAGTGGTTGAATGCTTGATAATATACTATAGTGAAGATGAAGAGAGTAGAATAAATCACGTGAAGTATGAAATTCCATTTACACATTTTGTTGACTTACCAGGTGCAGTTAAAGATATGAACAGCAAAGTAAATATAGAAATTTCTAATGTTCAATATGAGATAAGAGAGGATGTAAATGATGAGAAAAGAGTAATAGACATAGAAGTATTTGTGAAGGTAAGTGCTAAAGTATTTGAACAAAGAGAAAAAGAAGTAATTTTAGATTCATATTCAACAAAAAGGAAGTTTACATTAGTAAAAAAAGAAGTAGATGTGTTAGAAAATATAGCAGAAAGTACATCTAAAGAGGTTGTAAAAGGAGTAGTTAACTTACCACAGGATTATGAAGGTATTGAAAGTATATGTGATTTAATAGCAAAACCTGTATTAACAGACTATAGAGTTGTAGAAAATAAATTAATAATTGAAGGGTTACTTGAAGCAGATGTATTATATGTTGGAGAGTCTACAGGAGAAATAATGAGTTTCAAAGAAGAAATACCATTTAAATCCTATGTAGACATAAATGGAATTAAAGAAGGAATGGAGATTGACATTGACCTTGCGATGGATAGCTTAAAATTTAATAGAGTTAATTCACGTGATATTGAAATAGAAGGTATTGTAAAAAACAATGTTAAAGTTGATAGAATTAAAAAGATTGATATTATAACAGAAATTGAAGAAGATGATAAAGTAATTGATTTAAGTAATAAACCTAGTATAACTATTTATATAGTTCAAAAATGTGATACATTATGGGATATAGCTAAAAGGTATAATACTACTGTTGATGAGTTAATAAAAACAAATGATATTGTAAACCCTGAAAATATAATGCCAGGTGAAAAAATTATTATTCAAAAACAAATTGAAGCTGTGGAATTTTAAAAAGCTCTAAGGCTCTGCCTTAGAGCTTTTATTAATGACTAAAGAAGGATTTTTTTATAAAATATATAATATATAGATAAGGAGTTGATATTGTGAAAAAAATAGAAGTAGAAGCTCATGCCAAAATAAATCTTTCATTAGACGTATTAAGAAGAAGAGAAGATGGATATCACGAAGTTAGAATGATAATGCAACAGATTGATTTAAAAGATATTATACAAATTGAAGAGTGTAGTAATGATGTAATTATAGAAACAAATGAAACGATGCTTCCTACCGATTCAACCAATCTTGCATATAAAGCTTGGGATATTTTATCCAAAAGATTCAATATTAATAGAGGAATTAAAATAAAGATAGAAAAGAATATACCTATAGCTGCTGGCTTAGCAGGAGGCAGTGCAGATGCAGCAGCTGTATTGAAAGGTCTAAATGAATTATGGAATTTAAACCTTAAAGAAAAGGATTTAATGGATATAGGACTAGAAATTGGTGCAGATGTTCCTTACTGTATCATGGGAGGAACAGCCTTAGCTGAAGGGATAGGCGAAAAATTAACTAAATTAAAGAGTTTTAAAAATAAACTTGTTCTCATAGCAAAACCTTCAATACAAGTTTCTACGGCATATGTATATAAAAATTTAAAAATTCGAGATGTAAAAGAACATCCTGATATAGATAATTTGATAAAAAATATTGAACTAGATAATGTAAATTTTGTAGCTAAAAATATGATTAATGTGCTAGAAATGGTAACCATTAGTAAATATCCTATTATACAAAAAATAAAAGATTATATGATAAAGTGCAATGCTTTAGGCAGTTTGATGAGTGGTAGTGGACCTACTGTATTTGGTATATTTGATAATATTGATGATATTACCAAATGTAAAGAAGAACTTAAAACATGGATTGATAGGGTGCATATAGTTAGAACTATCTAGGGGGGATATTTTTTTGAATAAGGATTTAGATAAGCTTAGATTACATGATTATAAGCCTCTTAGAGAAATTGTATTTGAATCTTTAAGAGAGGCGATAATAGATGGAAAATTAAAACCTGGTGAAAGGTTAATGGAGGTGCAATTAGCAGAAAAGTTGGGGGTAAGCAGGACTCCTGTAAGAGAAGCAATAAGAAAGTTAGAACTTGAAGGATTAGTTATTATGATTCCTAGAAAGGGTGCTTATGTTGCAGATGTATCTATAAAGGATATTTTAGAAGTTTTGGAGATAAGAGCTTCTCTTGAAGGGTTGGCAGCTCAATTGGCATCACAAAGAATAACAGAGGACGAACTTGAATCTTTAAGAGTAAAAGCTAAAGAATTTGATGATTGTATAAAAAACAAAGACATAAAATGTATTATTCAAAAAGATGTAGAATTTCATGACATTATCTTTAAAGCTACTAGAAATGAGAAACTTATAGCAATTGCAGAAAGCTTAAGAGAGCAGGTACAAAGATTCAGGATTATATATATGACAGAATATAATGGATCAACTAAGTTATCTGAAGAGCATAGTAAAATAATTGAGGCAATAAGCAAAAGAAAACCGAAGGAAGCAAAATATTACGCAGAAATTCATATAGAAAATGCTGAAGAGTATATTATTAAAATGACTAAATCTAAAATAAAAAAGAGGACAAGTGGGGTCGAGTAGGGGATGATTAACAGTATAATATTGGCTGGAAAGTCAGAAAAAAAATTAAAAGGAAAGTATACAAAAGCACTTGTAAATATTAATGGAAAGCCTATGATTTCGTATGTAATTAAAGCATTAAAAGAATCTGGAGTAGTAGATAAAATAGTTGTAATTGGGGATAGAGATGAAATTAACAAAGAAGCACTTGAAGATGTGGAATTTGTAATTCAAGATAGAGGTTCAATAATAGATAATGTAATAGCCGGAGTAGACTATTTTAAAGAAGACTCTATGATATTAATATCTACTTGTGATATTCCGCTTTTGACAGGTGAAGCTGTATATGATTTTGTAAAAAAATCATTAGAGTCAAAGGCAGATGTTTGTTATCCAATAATTGAAAAAAGTGTTTGCCTTGAAAAATATCCAGAAGCAATTAGAACTTATGCTAAGCTTAAAGATGGCTATTTTACTGGTGGAAATTTGATATTAATAAATCCAAAAGTTCTGGATAGATGCATAGTAAAGGCAAAACAAATGATAGAGTACAGAAAAAATCCTGTAAAAATGAGTAAAGTACTAGGGTTTACTTTCTTATTAAAACTTGTTATTGGTAGGCTTACTATTGAGAGTGCAGAAAAAAGAGTATCTAAAATCTTAAGATTGAAGCCAAAGGCAATAATAACACCATATCCTGAAATTGGGAATGATGTGGACAAACTTGAAGATTTAAATATGGCTGAAAAATATTTGAGTTAAACTGAGGGTCTATATCCTCAGTTTTAGATTCAATATAAAGTATATTATATAATGTAATTTTGTCAGCAGTTTATACTTCGGGCATATGCCCGAAGTATTGTAGTTTATGATTTTACAATTCTTTTAAAAGGTTTGCCATTTCAATAGCAGTTAAGGCAGCTTCATAGCCTTTGTTACCAGCTTTCGTTCCAGATCTTTCAATAGCCTGTTCAATAGTATCTGTAGTTAAAACGCCAAATATCACAGGTATTTCAGTATCTAAAGATACCTTTGCTATGCCTTTTGAAACCTCACTTGCTACATAGTCAAAATGAGGTGTAGCTCCCCTTATTACTGCTCCTAGGCAGATTACTGCATCATATTTTTTAGATTTAGCCATTTTTTTAGCTATCAGGGGAATTTCAAAGGAACCAGGAACCCAGGTTACTTCAATATCTTCTTCATTTACTCCATGTCTTTTTAGTCCGTCTAAAGCACCGGAAAGAAGTTTGCTACTTATAAATTCGTTGAACCTACCCACTATAATTCCAAACTTTAAACCTTGAGCAATCAATTTACCTTCATAGATTTTCATATTATTCTTCCTCCTTTAGAAATTCTAACATGTGTCCCATTTTTTTCTTTTTAGTTTTTAAATAATACTCATTTTTTTCATTACAGCCTACTTCAATAGGTATTCTTTCAACTATTTTAAGGCCATAGCCTGATAAACCTGAAAGCTTTTTCGGATTGTTTGTCATGAGTTTTATATTTTTAATTCCTAAATCTACAAGTATCTGTGCTCCGATTCCATAATCTCTCAAGTCTTCAGGAAATCCTAAAGCGAGATTGGCTTCTACTGTATCCATACCTTTATCTTGGAGAGCATATGCCTTTAACTTATTTATTAAACCTATGCCTCTCCCTTCTTGACGTAAGTATAATAAAACGCCTTTACCTTCCTCATTAATATACTTCAATGCAGCTTGCAGTTGTTCTCCGCAGTCACATCTCATTGATCCAAAGGTATCACCTGTAAGGCATTCAGAATGGACCCTTACAAGTACAGGTTCATCTCCAGCTATATTACCTTTTACTAAAGCCACATGATGTTCGTCGTTTAATTTATTCTGATATCCAATTATTTTGAATTCTCCATATTTTGTGGGCATATTAGCCTCTGCAACTTTTTCTATTAAGACTTCATTTTTTCTTCTATAGGATATCAAATCTGCTATAGTAATTATTTTGAGATTATGTTTTTTTGCAAATTTCATAAGTTGCGGAAGTCTTGCCATGGTACCGTCATCATTCATAATTTCACAAATTACACCTGCTGGGTATAAATTAGCGAGCCTGGCTAGATCTACTGCAGCTTCCGTATGTCCAGCTCTTTTTAAAACCCCGCCTTGCCTTGCTTCAAGAGGGAATACATGGCCTGGTCTTTTAAAATCTTGAGGTTTAGCATTTTTATCTAAAACTTTCTTTATAGTAAGAGCTCTTTCGAAAGCTGAAATACCTGTTTTAGTTTCTTTAGCATCTATTGATATCGTAAAGGCAGTCGAATGTGAGTCAGTATTTTCGCTGACCATTTGGGGTATATCAAGTGCTTTAAGTCTTTCAGAAATTATAGGCATGCAGATAAGTCCTCTTCCGAATTTAGTCATGAAGTTAACTGCTTCAGGTGTAATCTTTTCTGCTGCCATTACAAGGTCGCCTTCGTTTTCTCTGTCTTCATCATCTACTACGATAATCATTTTACCCTGTTTTATATCTACTATAGCTTCTTCTATAGTATTAAATTTAAACAAATTTATCACCTCTTTTATATAAATCCATGCTTTTTTAGGAATTCCACATCTATACCTTTATCATCTTTTGTTTCGTTGTTATAAACTAGGAGTTTTTCAACATATTTGCCTATCATATCACATTCTAGATTGACTTCGTCACCTAAAGATTTTTCTATAAGTGTTGTGACTTCTTTAGTATGGGGGATTATGGACACTTTAAATGTTTTGTTATCAATGTAGGCTACTGTTAAGCTGATGCCGTCAATAGCAATAGAGCCTTTGAAGATGATATATTTCAACAATTCTTCAGGAGGTTTTATAGTAACCCATATTGCATTGTCTTCTTTGTCAAATGACAGTATTTTACCTGTTCCATCGATATGACCGCTTACTAAATGTCCTCCCAGCCTATCGCTTAATCTCAATGCTCTTTCGAGATTAACCTTACTACCTGGCGCTAAATTTTTTAAATTACTTTTCCTAATAGTTTCAGGCATGACGTCTACGCTGAATGTATTATCGGTAAAATCTGTAACCGTTAAACATACTCCGTTTGTGCTAATACTGTCTCCAATTTTTATGTCTTCCAATACTTTCTTTGCTTTTATAACTATTTTTACAGATTTAGTTCCCTTTAAAATCGATTTAACTATACCTACTTCTTCAACAAGACCAGTGAACAAGTTAATTACCTCCTTTGTTTCGTACATATCCTTCTATCATAATATCTTCATCTAACTTATGAATTGTGATATTATCTATGCAAAAAGAGTCTTTTATAAATGGAACACCATCTCCATCAACAGGAGTTTTGGACAGATGACCTCCGATTATTTTAGGTGCTATAAAGAAGTTTATTTTATCAACTATATTGGATTTTAAAGCGGAATAATTGAGAGTTCCTCCGCCTTCTAGAAGAACGCTGTCTATACCCATTTCACCTAACTTTTTCATAAGATAATTTAAGTCTACTTTGCCGTTTATAGTTGGTGCCGTTAAGACTTCTACTCCCAGGTCTTTAAGTTTTTTGATTTTGTTCTTATCAGCCAAAATCGTAGTAGCTACTATAGTTTTTGCATTAGTTATACCTTTAACTACTTTTGAATCTAAAGGTATTTTGCATCTGCTGTCTACAATAACTCTTACAGGATTTTTTCCTTTAAAATTCTTTAACCTTACTGTAAGTTGAGGGTCATCAACTATGACTGTATTTATTCCTACCATTATGGCACTGTATCTATGCCTTAATTTATGAACGTACTGCCTAGAAGTTTTACCAGTGATCCATTTAGAATCAGAAAACTTTGTAGCTATCTTTCCATCTAGAGTCATTGCAGTTTTCATGAGGCAGAAAGGAACTTTGGTTGTAATATATTTTATAAAGATTTCATTGAGTTTTTTTGCTTCATCTTCTAATATGCCTATTTCTACTTCAATTCCATTATTCTTAAGTATTTCTACACCTCTACCAGAAACTAAAGGATTAGGATCCAAGGTTGCTATAATAACTTTTTTAATACCGCTGCTTATTATTCTATTGACACATGGGGGAGTTTTCCCAAAATGAGAACAAGGTTCTAAGGTTACATACATGATTGAATCTTCTGGATTTTCAACAACTGAATTTAAAGCTTCAACTTCTGCATGATTTCCGCCAAAGTATTTATGATAACCTTCCCCTATAATATTGTCATTCTTAACAATGATACAGCCTACCATTGGATTAGGGTTTACAAAACCAGCACCTTTTTCTGCCAATTCCAGTGCTCTTTTCATGTATTTTATATTCATTATAAATTACCCCCACATATATAAAATAAAACCCTGAAGTTAAAACTTCAGGGCATAAAATTTCAAAAAGATATAGGACGATACAAACATTTTTCCTTCTCCCATCCAGACTATACTGTCGGCTCTGGAATCTCACCAGATCAACCGCAACTGCGGCTCGCGGGCTGTACCGCCGGTCGGGAATTTCACCCTGCCCTGAAGGAAATAAACATATTCTATTATAATATTTGATTGTTTAAATAAAGCATATCATTATTGGATTTTAAAATCAAGTTTTTATATCAATTTCAAATAATTCCTTTTAATGAAACGTAAGCGAGTAATACTTCATTTTTTGCATAACATTACATATTATTGCAAATATTATATTTAACAAAAAAGTGGAAATCGTAGAGGTGATATTTTGGCTTTAACGAAGTCAGTTATAAATGAATTTAAAGAGCTGTACAGCTTATATATGGCTTTTTTAGTAGTATTTATAGGTTTTTTTACATATTTTGTTGATGGAGTGTATTTAAGAGCTAAGGGAAATATGAAAGAATCATCTTTAGCAAAAATAATAGGAATTATATATATAATTGGAGGTCCATTATTTTATGTTTTAATTAGAATTTTGTGAGGAGGAGCTAGATGCCACTTAAGAAAAGAAATAAAAAAGAAGATTCTAAACAAGAAAATAGCATATCTATATCAAAAGATATAGAGACAAACTTGAAAAAGATAAAAGAGATATTAAAAGATTGTGATGATATAGTTTATAGAGAATTTACAGTTGGAGAAAGACAAAATTTCAAATTTGCAATTGTATATGTAGATGGCCTTACTGACAAAATGCTAGTAAACGATTATGTATTAGAATCTCTTATGCATCAAGCTAGAGGTTTAGAGCCTCATCCTAATAGCATTAAGAGCAACTTATATGAATTAGTAAAAAAAGGAAATATTGCAATTACAGAGATGAAAGAAGTAGAGACTTTAAATGAGGCGATAGATAATATATTAGCAGGTGAAACAATACTTCTTATAAATAGATATCAAAAAATTATAATCGCATCATCTCGTGGATGGCCTGTAAGAGGTCTGACTGAACCTCAGACAGAGACTGTAATAAGAGGACCAAGGGATGGTTTTGTAGAAACGCTTAAAGTCAATACTACATTAGTTAGAAGAAGAATAAGGGACCCTAAACTTAAAATAAAAAATATGCAGATTGGCAGAAGATCTAAAACAGATATAGCTGTGCTTTATATAGAGGATGTAGCTAATAAAGAGCTTATTGAAGAGGTTATAAAGAGACTCAAGACTATTAAAGTAGATGTAATTTTAGAGAGTGGAATTATAGAGCAGTTTATAGAGGACAATTGGGCATCACCTTTTCCACAAATAGAAAATACTGAAAGACCCGATGCCGTAGCAGCAGCTCTATATGAAGGGAGAGTTGCTATACTTGTTGATAATACACCTTTTGCACTCATAGTACCAGTAACTATTAGTACTTTATTACAGTCTTCTGAAGATTATTATGAAAGATGGATTATTACTTCTTTAATTAGAATTTTGAGATATATTGCATCTTTTATGGCTCTGTTATTACCTTCTATTTATATAGCAGTTACAGCTTATCATCCAGGTATGCTTCCTACACAGCTAGCCTTATATTTAGCAGCAACAAGAGAGGGAGTTCCATTCCCTGCTATTATTGAAGCATTTATTATGGAGGTTACTATAGAGCTTCTTAGAGAAGCAGGTATGAGATTGTCAGGACCTATTGGTACTACTATAGGTATAGTTGGAGGTCTAGTAATAGGTCAAGCTGCTGTTGAAGCTGGAATTGTAAGTCCTATGATGGTTATTATAGTTGCATTAACAACTATAGCGTCTTTTGCTATACCCAGCTATAATATTGCAACAGGTTTTCGCTTTGTAAGGTTTGGAATAATGATTTTTTCAGCGATATTAGGGTTGTATGGCATAATGTTAGCTTTAATTATATTAGGCACTCATTTGGTTAGATTAGAAAGCTTTGGAGTACCTTATATGTCACCTTATGTGTCTTTTAGTGCAACATATAATGATTTAAAAGACAGTCTAGTTAGAATGCCTATTCAAACTATGAAAAAAAGACCTAAATTTACTAAGGTCTACGATAAAGACAGAATATTTTCTGACAGCGAAGAATAAGGGGTAAGAAGGTGCATGAATAATGATTAAAGGCAATGATAAGATATCAGCTAATCAAGTAATGTTTATTTTGCTTACGACAATCATTGGAGTAGGAATATTATCACTTCCTAGGAGTGTAGCTGAAAAGGCCAGTACTGACGGATGGATTCTAATAATATTAGGTGGAATTACTGCTTGTATTTTAACTGCAATATCAGTTAAGTTAGTTAATATGTTTACAAATAAAACTGTAGTGGAGTTTGGAAGAGAGTTAATTACAACTCCTATATCTAATACCATTTCAATTATATTATTTATGTATTTTGTTATATTTTCTGCTTTTGAAGTAAGAATTTTTGCAGAAGTTGTTAAAATGTTTCTATTAGATGATACTCCAACAGAAATTATTATAATTTCAATGCTTTTAGTTAGTGCATATTTAGTAAGAGGAGGAATAGAAGGATTAGCTAGGATGGCAGAGTTAATACTGCCTATAGTTGTTATACCAGTATTTTTATTACTATTATCTTTAATTCCAGATTTAGATTTTACTAATCTATTACCAATTTTTAGAACAAATCCGTTAGATATTATTAAATCTGTACATATAACTTTTTTTAGCTTTATGGGCTATGAATTGATATTACTTGTTTCAGCTTATGTCAAAGATACTGAAAATCTTATGAAATTTAATATTTTATCAATAGGAATTGTAACTTTAGTTTATATAGCTTTTTTTGTAGTGGCATTAAGCAGATTTGGAGAAAATGAAACAAAACATTTACTATGGCCAACATTATCTCTTATGAAAACAATAGATTTGCCAGGAGCTTTTATTGAAAACATAGAGGGTATTGTGATGGGGCTTTGGGTTTTATCTGTATTTGCATCTTTATCACCATTTTATTATTCTGCTGCTTTAATTTTGTGCAAATTATTTAGATTAAGAGAGCATAAATACTTTGTATTACCAATACTTCCTTTTATTTATATATTTTCTTTGGTTCCTGATAATATAGCATCAGTTTATGATTCTATGGAAAAGTTTACTAATTACTTAGGAACTTTTGTAGTTGTATTTATACCTACTGGTTACTTGATTGTAGCACTTATCAGGAAAAGGAAGAAGGGAGCTGCCAATAATGGTTAAACTAAAAAAAATAATTATTATTTTTATGTGTATTATATTATTGACAGGATGTTGGGACAAAGTTGAAATAAATGACAGAGCTTTTATTTCAGCAATAGGAGTAGATGTGCATGGAGATGGAGGAGAGCTTGAGAAAAAAGAAAGTGGATATAATAAATTCACCATAACTTTTGTTTTTCCCAATGTTAAGGCAATTAGAAAAGGTGGTGGCGGTGAAAAACCAAGATTTATTTTAAGTAGTATGGGACAAAATATATTTCATGTTTCTAATGCACTGACAACAAGATCTAATAAAACAATGTTTTTTGGACATACTAAGGCAATAATTATTGGAGAAAAAGTTGCTAGGGATAGTGATACATTTAAACAGATATTTGATGAGCTTGAGAGAACTCATGAAATCGGCAGAAAAGTAGGTGTTTTTATATCTCAAGGAGAAGCAAAAGAGGTTATAGAAATAGAGCCAAGTTTAGAGCCAGTTACAGGAACATATCTGACAGGTTTATCTAAAGCAAAAGAAAAGAGCTCTAGATTTACTCCAAAAACTATTGGAGATATCTTACCTAGTTTACATGATTGTAAGTGTGCTTTAATACCAAGAATAGTACCTACTAAAAATGAGATAAAAGTTGCAGGAGCTGCTGTTATTAGAGATTATAGGCTTGTAGGGTGGCTTGGTGAAATAGAAAACAGAAGTGTAATGTTTATAACTGATGAAGTTACTTCTGAAGATATAGATTTAATAAATGATAATGCTATAATATCATACTCTGTTACGGATTCAGTAGCTAAAAAGACTGGCAAGATAGAGAATGGACAAATAGTAGTGAATATAAATGTGAGTATGGAAGGTGTACTACAACAATACAAGCTTAAAACTTCTAAAGATGTTTTAGATGATAAATTATTAAGAAAATTGGAAGGAATGATTGAAAATAAGGTAAAAAATGAAATCGAGGGTACTATAAAAAAAATACAGAAAGAATTTAAGGCAGATGTAATTGGAATTGGAGATTATTTAAGCAAATTTAAGCCAGATATTTGGGATAAAGTTAAAGATGATTGGGATGATGTATTCCCAGAAGTAAATATAAAAGTTAATGTAAAGGCTAAGATAAGAAGAATTGGAATGAATAAGTAATAATGCTTCAAGGTATGTTTAAAAAAGAAAAAAACAGTTAATACTTATAGTAGCTGGATAATTTGCCTAGTACAGGAGGTATTATAAATGGTGCGTTATAAAAAAATATTATCTTTTGCATTAATATTTATATTGCTTATTGTTAGTGGTATATTTTTTTTAAGTGATGTATATAAAAATAGAGAAAGCTATAGAAATAAATTAATACGTTTCCATGTAATAGCTAATAGTGATTCTCCAGAAGACCAGCAATTAAAACTTAAAGTTAGAGATGCAATAATTAATGAAATGAATTCAAAATTTGGAAAAGTATCTTCATTAGATGAAAGCAAAAAAATTATTTTAGACAATTTAGATAAAATTGAGTACATAGCAGAAAAGCAGATTAAAAAATTAGGTAAGAATTATGATGTAAGTGTGCAATTTGGAGAGTATGATTTTCCTACAAAATCATATGGCAACTTCACTTTACCAGCAGGCAAATATCAAGCTGTTAGAGTTGTAATAGGAGAAGGTAAAGGTAAAAATTGGTGGTGCGTTATGTTTCCGCCATTATGCTTTATCGATATTACTCATGGAATCACAAATAACAAAATAAAACAAGAGTTAAAAGGAGTATTAACAGAAGAAGAATATAACATGATAATAAATGCTAATAATGAACGAGAAGTACCTTTGAAACTTAAATTTAAAGTAGTTGAGCTTCTTGAAAAGAGTAAATTAAGACTTGCAAAGATGCTTGTAGGGCTGGGTACTGGGTACTAGGTGCTGGGTACTGGATAGAAAAATTTAAAAATGTAAAGTGTAACAGGGATCACACGGCAGGGAACAGGGCAAAGGGAACAGGGATACTGCGGTCTGGCAACTGGTAACTGATCTCTGGCAACTGATTTCTGTTCTCTGTTCTCTGGCAACTGTTCACTATTGTAATATCAAAGCGACCTTAGGTCGTATTTTTTTTGAATAATTGCCTATATTACTACAGAAAATATTAACACTTAGATAAAAAAGATCTAGAGAGGAGGAAATTAATTGAAAAAATTAGTTTTGCTATTGAGTATATTTACGTTGATATTTTTTTCTGTATATACATCCTATATCGATACAAGTGTTATGTCAGATTATAAAGCTTATGCGATAACTAGAGTTTTATATTGGGGTTCTAGGGGAAGTGACGTAAAACAAGTTCAATCTAGATTACTTAAATGGGGTTATTATACGGGAAGAGTAGATGGTATATATGGTGCTGGAACGTATAGAGCAGTTCGTAGATTTCAAAGAAAAAATGGTCTAAAGGTAGATGGTGTTGTAGGACCTCGAACAGCTGCTGCACTTGGTATTAGTTTTAAGCGTGCTACTAGAGGTGCAGCTAGAAAAGTAACAAGAGATGATAATGTATATCTATTAGCAAGAGCCGTACATGGCGAAGCAAGAGGAGAGCCTTATATAGGCAAAGTGGCAGTTGCTGCAGTAATATTAAATAGGGTTGAACATCCATCTTTTCCAAATACTATAGCGAGTGTTATCTATCAACCTGGAGCTTTTACAGCTGTTAGTGATGGGCAGATAAATTTAACACCAGATAAGGATTCAATACGAGCTGCAAGAGATGCTATGAATGGTTGGGACCCATCATATGGTAGCCTTTATTATTGGAATCCTGCTACAGCTACAAGTAGATGGATATGGTCTAGAAAAGTTATAGTAAAAATTGGTAAACATTGGTTTGGCAAATAGAAATGGAGGTGAAATTATTGAAAAATAGAAGATGGTTTTTACCAGGGATATTAGCTTTGGCTTTTATAGTTGTTCTAGTATGGGGATTCGTTCAATATGAAACAAAGAATGACTATAAGCAGATGTTGAATAACGAATATCAGAGGCTTTTTTATGATATGAAAGACAATGTCGAGAATGTACAAGTAAACTTGTCTAAAGTTCTTTTAGCAGAATCAAAAGATTTAAATATTTTACTTTTATCACAAATTTGGCAGAATGCTTTAACAGCACAAGAAAAACTTTCACAAATGCCTGTAAGTCATAAAGATTTAAGTAAAACAGAAAAATTTCTTAATCAAGCAGCTGATTATTGTTATTCTTTAATACAGGCTTATTTAGACGGAAAGCCAATTACAAGTAAACAAAGACATGCACTATTTGCACTTCAAGATAATGCTAGTTATTTAGCAGATGAATTATCGAACCTACATAATAAGATTATGAAGGGGCGTTTAAATTTTAATTTAGTGAGAAGACGTGAAGATAGACAATTAGATAAGGCAAATGAAAATATTATGGATGCAAGATTAACCAAATTTGAAGAGAAGATTACAAACAATTACCCAGAATTGATATACGATGGACCTTTTTCTGACCAAGTTCTTAATGTAAAACCAAGAGGTTTAGGAGGAAAGGTTGTAAGTGTCAGCGAAGCAAAAGATATAGCAAAAAAATTTATAGGTGTTAAAAAAGTAAGGAAAATAACTAAGTTTGAAGAAGGAAAGAAGAGCAATGCAGCAAATATAAGTGCATATACATTTAGTATATCTCCAGAAAATGCGAGTAAGGAAAGAGCTATTTATATAAGTGTAAGTAAAAAGGGTGGTAAAGTAATATGGATGATGAATCCTAGGCCTGTAGATAGAAAAAAACTTTCTGTTAATGATGCATTAAAATATGCTAAAAAGTTTTTAGAAGAAAAAGGTTATAAGGGCATGGAACCTAACTACTCATTAAAATTTGATGGAGTCGTATTATTTAATTTTGCATATAAAGACAATAATGTTACGGTATATGCAGATAACATAAAAGTAAAGGTAGCATTAGACAATGGAGAGATAGTAGGATTTGATGCAGCTGCATATCTAAAAAGCCATTACGATAGAGATTTACCAAAGCCTAAACTTACAGAAGAGCAAGCGAGAGACAAGGTAAAACTAGATTTTGATATTGAAAATGTAAGACTAGCGTTAATACCAAAGAATGGAATAAAAGAAGTTTTATGCTATGAGTTTAAAGGTAAGTATAAGGGTTCTAACTTCATAGTATATATAAATGCTGAAACAGGTAAAGAAGAAAAAATACTTAAAGTAATAAGAGATGAAAATGGAATTTTGATGATTTAAAATTGAATATTGGAAAAAATAAAAATAATAAAATTTATTATATTACAAAAAATATTAGTAGATGGTATATGCCATCGACTCCAGCCTAGGGAGGAACATCATGGCTAAAAAAGGTTTGATGTCAAGTAAATTAAAAGAGGAAATTTCAAAACAGTTAGGATTATATGATATAGTAAAAAAAGAAGGATGGGGAGCAGTATCTTCAAGGGATTGTGGTAATATAGTGAGGAAGGCTATAGAGATAGCAGAGAAAAATATGGTGCAGGGAGTTTAATCTCCCTGTATTTTCTTTTGATATTTATAGTTTTTAACATATAATATTTATATAGGTACTGGATACTAGGTACTGGGTACTAGGTACTGGGTGCTGGGTACTGGGTACTGGAATTAGTGAATAGAGAATAGAGAATAGAGGACAGAGGACAGGGGACTGGAATACTGGTAACTGTACCCTGGCAGCTGGCAACTTTAAAAAACAGGAGGTAAAATATGGATAACAGGCCTATAGGGGTTTTTGATTCAGGTATAGGAGGACTTACAGTTTTAAAGGAAATTATGGAACAGCTTCCAAATGAAGATATAATATATTTTGGAGACACTGCAAGAATACCTTATGGAACTAGATCTAAAGAAACAGTAATAAAATATTCATTTCAGTGTATAAAATTTCTTTTGAGTAAGAATATAAAGGCTATAGTAATAGCGTGTAATACAGCTAGTGCGATAGCATTAGAATCTGCAAGGGAAAAATTTGATGTACCAATTATTGGAGTGATTGAGCCTGGAGCTAAAGCGGCAATATCTGCAACAAGAAACAATAAAATAGGAGTAATAGGTACTTCCGGTACTATAAATAGTGAAGCTTATCAGACTTTAATTAGAAATATGGATAAATCGAGTGAGGTAATAGGGGTTGCTTGTCCATTATTTGTGCAAATAGTAGAAGAAGGCTGGGAAGATACAGATGTTGCTATGTTAGCAGCTGAGAAATATCTAATGGAATTGAAGGAACATAATATAGATACCTTAGTATTAGGATGTACGCATTATCCAATATTGAGATATACATTAAGCAAGGTTATGGGTAAAGAAGTTTCTTTAGTTAATCCAGCGTTTGAAACAGCCAAGACTGTTAAAGAAATGCTGATTTCAAATGATATGTTAAAGGATTCTACAGATAAACCAAAGTATAAGTTTTATGTTAGTGATGATCCAGAAAAGTTTAGAAGAATAGGTGGCAATTTCTTGAGAAGAGAAATTCAGTCTATAGAGAAGGTCAACATAGAAAATCTTTAGAAAGGTTGGAAAATATGAAGGACGTAGTATTAAAAATAAAAGGGATACAAAAGAATTTAGATGGTGAAGATAACACGATAGAATTGATAACAGAAGGCAAATTCTATAAGAAGAAGGGATCATATTACTTAGTGTATGAGGAAACAGAAATTTCTGGTATGGAAGGGGCTACAACAACTTTAAAAATACAGGATGATAAGGTGCTTATGAAGAGATTTGGAACTAGCAATTCAAAATTAATATTTGAAAAGGGTAAAAAACATAAAACAGCTTATCATACACAATATGGAGATTTTGATATGGAAGTTACGACAAATAAAATTGAAATTGATATTTCAGATTTAGGTAAAGGAAGTATTAAATTATCATATAAACTAGTTATTTCAAATACAGTAGAGAGTAATAATCAATTAACTATAGATATTAGTTAGAGGGGTTGTTATGAAAAAAATAAACGATATAATAGATTCGTTTAAAATTAATATAATTAAAACTTTAAAAGAAGAAAATTTGGATTTTAATATAGATTTTGATGTTACAATTCCTGAAGATCCAAACTTTGGGGACTTATCAACCAATGTATCATTAAAATTAAGTTCATATTTAAAAAAATCTCCTAGAGAAATAGCCGAAATTATTGCAAAAAGACTTGATAAAAGCTTATTGTGTGTAAATAAAATTGAAGTTGCAGGACCAGGTTTTATAAATTTTTATTTAGATGATACTTGGATAATTAAAATTGGCGATATGATACTAAGAAATGGTGTAGATATATTAAAAAAAGATAAGAGCCAAAGTTATTTATTACATCTAATATTAGATGATCTATCAAATCAAAATGACATTAATAGAGCTAGGATTTATGCATATGCACTTTTGAATATTCTAAGATTAAAAGGCAATACAGTTCACCTAATCAATACAATCAAAAATGATAGATTAATAGATTTGGGAACTTTTAACCATATAATTAATATATTTCCTTATGGACATTTGAAAAATTTATGTTATAATACTAAAGGTGAAATTATTGAGGTTGGTAATATCTCACTACAAAATGGGAAAAAGAGGTTTAATGAAAACATTAAAGGTTTAATAGGTGAAAAGAGATTTAGTTTTTGGGCGCTGTCTAAAACTACCAAGAGAAATATAAGTATTCCTCTAGATTTAGCTGTTATTAACACTATAGATAACCCTTATTTTTTTGTTAGCTATGTTTATGAAAGAGCTAATAATATAAATTCTATATTAGAAAGAGAAGGTTATAGGATAGATAATAATTTAAAAGATATGTCTTTTAACTTGGTTGAAGGAAAAAAATTAATATTTCAGATCTTAGATTTAGAAAAGGTAATGGAAGAAGCTATAAGGTTTAAAGAACCATATAAGCTTTTTAGTTACCTTTATAATTTTTGTAGTGATTTCTATGAATACAACAATAAACTCTTTATTAGACAGTTTGAGAGAAATGAGATTTTAGGTAATATGTATATACTCAATGTTATAAAAGTTTTTGTTTCTGAAATATTAAATGTTTTAACAGTTAAGGTATTTGATATGTAAGGAGGTAGAAAGAAAATGTCAAAATTTAAAATAAAGGAAATAGCCTTATCATTAGCTACAGGAATGCTAGTAGGTGTTGTATTTAAGGTTTTAAAATTCCCTTTACCTGCTCCACCTAATATACCTGCATTTATGGGTATATTTGGAGTTTGGTTAGGTGCAACTTTAGTAAAAAATTAGAGAAAGGTAAGTGGTAGTATGGATATAATGTTAATTATAAAAGCTACATTAGCAGGAACAGTTTTAGGTGCTATCTTTAAGAAGTTTAAATTACCTCTTCCTGCACCACCAGTTTTAGCTGGAGTTATAGGTGTGTTAGGGGTAGTATTTGGTGGAATGATAGCAGACAAAATATTCTAATTGTAGTATAATGATTAATGTAAAATAATAATACTTATTAGGCACTCATAGAGTGCCTAATATTTGGCACTTAAAGCCGAAAATTCGGCGGTGGGGGGGAGATTAGGTGAGAAAGCTTTTTTTTAGAGAAAACATTTTTGAAATACTAGATTATCTAGATGAGGGCATTCATATTATAGATAGTAGAGGCAATATTGTTTATTATAATAAAGCAGCACAAAGACTAGATGAAATAGAAAGAGATAAAGCTATTGGAAGGCATATATTAGAAATATATCCTTCACTGACTTATGAGACTAGTACACTTTTAAAGGTAATTAAGACTGGACAGCCTATATTTAATGTTGAGCAAACTTTTGTAAATTATAAAGGTGATAAGATTACTACAATTAATACATCCTTGCCAATAAAGGCAAATGGTAAAATAATTGGAGCATTGGAAATATCTAAAGATATTACTCAAGTTAAAAGATTATCTGAGAAAATTGTAGATCTTCAGAAGGAACTTTTTAAGGGTGAAGGAAGAAAGTCTAATAAAAATAAACAAACAGCTAAATATACTTTTGTAGATATAATTGGTACAAGTGAGAAAATGCTAAGACTTAAAACTTTAGCTTTAAAGGCTTCTTTGGTATCATCTCCAGTTTTGATATATGGTAAAACAGGAACAGGAAAGGAACTTTTTGTTCAGTCGATTCATAATGCAAGTTCTAGAAAAAATAAGCCTTTTATTGCTCAAAATTGTGCAGCATTACCATCTGGTCTGCTAGAAAGTATATTGTTTGGAACTGTCAAAGGTAGCTTTACTGGCGCAGAGGATAGACCAGGACTATTTGAACTTGCAAATGGTGGAACACTTTTTTTGGATGAAATTAATTCGATGCCTTTAGATTTACAGGCAAAGCTTCTTAGAGTGATACAAGATGGGAGCATAAGAAGAGTGGGGGCAGTAAAGACAATTGATGTAGATGTTAGAATTATTGCTGCTATTAATGTCTCTCCTGAAGAAGCTATTGAAAAGAAACAAATAAGAAGAGATTTATATTATAGACTTAATGTAATTACATTAAGTCTTCCTGAACTTAAAGAGAGGGTAGAGGATATTCCTTTATTAGTAGAGCATTTTATAAATAAATTTAATAGAACTTTAGGAAGAAATGTTAAAGGTGTTTCAAAGGACGTTATGAATTCATTTTTGAAATATTATTGGCCGGGAAATGTTAGAGAACTTGAACATGTTATAGAAGGTATAATGACTCTTCATGATATAGAAGAAATACAGCTTGAATATTTGCCAAAGCCTCTTAAGGAAACTATAAAAAAACCAACCAATATAAAACCTTTAAGAGAAACACTTGAGGAAACAGAGAAAAATATAATATATGAGGCTCTTAAGATGACAGATTGGAATATAACTAAGACATCTGAGCTAATTGGAATACCTAGGCAGACATTGCAGTATAAGATGAAGAAATATGGATTAAAAAAATAAATACAAGTGCCCAAATTTAGGCACTATAAACAAAAAAAACGGCTTTTAGCCGTTTTTTTGTTTATGCATATAACTATTAATTCGCGAAAAGTGAACGTCGAACGACGAAAAGCGAATGACGAATCTTGGCATATTCCTTGCATAGATATTTATTCGGTAAAAAAATAAAATAGGAGGGGAAAGTAAAATGAAAAAAGGATGTCCATACGGAACTCACAGAGTAATTGAACCTAAGGGGGTATTACCTCAACCTGCATTGAAAATTGACAACAATATGGAAATTTACGATAACGAAATATTAATTGATGTACAAACATTAAACATAGACTCTGCAAGCTTTACACAAATTAAGGAAGAAGCGGGTGGTAGTTTAGAAAAAATTAAAGAAATAATGATGAATATAGTTAATACAAGAGGTAAACATCAAAACCCTGTAACAGGTTCTGGCGGTATGTTAATCGGTACAGTTGAAAAAATAGGACCAGCTCTAGAAGGAAAGACAAATCTTAAAGTTGGAGATAAGATAGCTACATTAGTATCATTATCATTAACTCCATTAAGAATAGATGAAATACTAGAAGTAAGAAAAGATATCGACCAAGTAGATATAAAAGGAAAAGCAATACTATTTGAAAGTGGTATTTATGCTGTAATACCAAATGATATACCAGAAAATCTTGCATTATCTGTATTAGATGTTGCTGGTGCACCAGCTCAAACTGCAAAATTAGTTAAGCCTGGGGATACAGTATTAGTTATAGGTGGAGCAGGTAAATCTGGCATGTTGTGTTTATATGAAGCAAAGAAAAGAGTTGGAGTAACAGGAAAAGTAATTTGTCTAGGACATAGTCAAAAGAGCATAGAAAGAGTAAAACAGGCAGGGTTAGCAGACTACTATATTCAAGCAGATGCAACTAACGCTACCCAAGTTATGGAAAAGATTAAAGAAGTTACAAATGGAGAAATGGTTGATATAACTATAAATTGTGTAAACGTTCCTAACACTGAAATGGCAAGTATATTAGCGACAAAAGATGATGGTTTAATCTATTTCTTTAGTATGGCTACTAGTTTTACTAAAGCAGCATTAGGAGCAGAAGGGGTAGGAAAAGATGTAACTATGATTATAGGAAATGGATATACAAAAGGTCATGCAGAAATTGCTTTACAAATAATGAGAGAAAGCGAAGCTTTAAGAAAAATATACGAAGAGTTATATGCGTAATTATTAGTCGTTCGCTTTTCGCTGTTCGTCATTCGTTTTTCGAATGGCGAATATCAAAAGACGAATATCGAATTTAAATTAAAAGGGGGAGATTTGATGGTAAATTTCAGAGATATAGAACTTTGGAAAAATGTAACAGATGAAGAATGGAACGATTGGAGATGGCAGGTAAAAAATAGAATTACAGATGTAGAAGACCTTAAGAAAATTATAAACTTAACAGAAGAGGAAGAAAAAGATATAAGAGAAACATTAGAAAAGTTTAGAATGGGTATAACGCCTTACTACGCTTCACTTATGGATAAAGATGATCCTAATTGTCCTGTTAGAATGCAAGCAGTACCTACAATAATGGAAACTCATACGAGCTCAGCAGATATGTTAGATCCATTACATGAAGATACAGATTCACCAGTTCCAGGGTTAACTCACAGATATCCTGATAGAGTACTTTTACTTATAACAGATCAGTGTTCTATGTATTGCAGACATTGTACAAGAAGGAGATTTGCAGGACATCAAGATGCAGCAATGCCAATGGATAGAATTGAAGCAGCTATTGAATATATTAAAAAAACACCACAAGTAAGAGATGTTCTTTTATCAGGTGGAGATGCTTTGTTAGTGTCAGATGAAAGATTAGAGGCTATTATCAAAAAGTTAAGAGAAATACCTCATGTTGAAGTAATACGTATTGGTTCACGTACTCCTGTTGTATTACCACAGAGAATTACAGATGACCTAGTTAATATGCTTAAAAAATATCATCCAATTTGGTTAAATACACATTTCAACCATCCAAAGGAAATTACAGAGGAGTCAAGGAAAGCTATAGAAAGATTAGCTAATGCTGGAATACCATTAGGTAACCAATCAGTATTACTAAGAGGTGTAAATGACTGCGTACATGTAATGAGAAAGTTAGTTCATGAATTGGTTAAAATTAGAGTAAGACCTTATTATATATATCAGTGTGACCTTTCTATGGGTATAGAGCACTTTAGAACTTCAGTATCAAAAGGTATAGAAATTATCGAAGGTTTAAGAGGACATACTTCAGGTTATGCTGTACCTACATTTGTTGTAGATGCTCCTGGTGGCGGTGGGAAAATACCTGTAATGCCTAACTATGTAGTATCTATGTCTCCTAATAAGGTGATTTTAAGAAACTTTGAAGGAGTTATAACAACTTATACTGAGCCTGAGGATTATAAATCTGGATGTAATTGCCCTGTATGTAGAGGAGAAAAAGAGCATAAACTTACAGGTGTAGCTGGACTTTTACAAGGCAATGATATAGCACTTGAACCAACTAAGTTAGAGAGAAGAGAAAGAGCGGAAAATAGGGAATAGATGATAGAGAACAGGGAACAGGGGACAGAGAACAGGGATAAAGAATTAGAAATTGAAAATGTAAAATGTAGAATTAATTATGGTTAGTGGTCGAAAGTCAACAGTCGATGGATTAAAAATTATTGGCTTATAGATAACAGCTTTCAATTATCAGTTATTCTTTAAATTTTAATTTTAAATTTTCAATTTTACATTTTACATTTCGCTTTCTGTCCCCTGGCAACTGAGTTTTGTCCCCTGGTAACTGCCAATTGACATGCGAGGTGCTAAAGATGAAGCTTATAGATATCATAGATAAAAAATATAAAACAGTTTCAATTGTAGGTATGGCAAAAAATGCGGGTAAAACTGTTACATTAAACAAATTGATAGAGGATGCTTACGATAGAGACATAATATTAGGCATAACTTCTATTGGAAGAGATGGCGAAAATGAAGATATAGTTACAAATACCGAAAAACCTATGATATATGTTCCAGAAGGAAGTTTTGTAGCTACTTTAGCTGAAAATTTAAATAAAGGGGACGCGAAATTAGAGATTATAAAGGTTACAGAATATAAGACACCAATGGGGGAAGTGGTTGTAAGTAGAGTAAGAGACGGTGGCTATTTGCAGATAGCAGGGCCTCAAACTAATAAAGGTATTAAAGAAATAAGTGACTTTATGTTATCTTTAGGAGCAGAAATTGTTTTAATAGATGGGGCTATAGATAGAATTTCTTCAGCATCACCATCTGTCTCAGAGGGTACTATATTAGCTACAGGAGCGGTTATAAGCAGAGATATAAACAGAGTAATTGAAGATACGGTTCATACAGTGAGGCTTTTTAATCTTGAAAGCATTACTGATATTAATGAGAAAGCTGTTATTGAAGAAATAATGAAAAATGAAAGGATAGGTATTGTAGATGAACACTTAAACATACAGTATCTTGATTTAAAGACTGCTATAAATAGTGGGAAAGTAATCGGTTCGGAAATTAAAGAAGATACAAAATATGTAGTATTTACAGGGGCTTTGGTCGGAAAAACTTTAATTGATATTATAAGTACTACAAGATTGTTTAAGCAGGTTGAGTTTGTTGTTAGAGATGGGACTAAGATATTTACTTCACCAAAAGAATGGTTAAAGCTTATGAAAATGGGGGTTAAGGTTAGAGTTTTAGAATCTATTAATACATTAGCTGTAACGATAAATCCATATTCTCCACAGGGTTATTATTTTGACAGTAGTGAATTTCTAAAAAAAATGCGTATGTTCATTAAAGATATACCTGTTTTTGATGTAATGTTGGGGGATGAATAAAATGAGTTTTTTACTGGATGATGAAACGAAAAAGATAATAGGTTTTAATTATATGATAAACCAAATAAAAGTAATAACTCCATTTGGTTATCAATTAAAAGAAAAATTAAAACCCTATATGCCCGGAGAAGAGGATATATTAAGGGATGAGTTAGATAAAGTAGAAACTTTAATAAATTTAATTAGAAATAATAACAAAGAGTTTATTCGTATTAAAGGACTTCTTCAGCATTTTAAAGATTTGAGTAATTCGGTTAAAAATACAGTTAAAGGAAATACTTTAACATTAGTAGAATTGTTTGAGATAAAAAATTTTGTTTTTCTTTTAAAAAAGCTTAATGAAGAAGTTTTAAAGCTGAATTTCTGTTTACCTTCAGATATGGCGATTAGAAGAATTGAAAAGCTAGAACGTTTATTAGACCCGCGAAATGAAGGGGTAATGACATTTTATATATATGAGGAATATTCAGACAGACTTAAAGAGATAAGAGAGAATAAGAAGAAGCTTAAAGAAAGTATAAAGAGTGAAAAGAGAAAAATAAGAGAAAAAATAAAAAAAGACTTAAAGCTTAATGTGAACTTAAAAGGGGAAGTTACTGCAAAAAAAGATGATGCTGAATTAATAGCAAAAATAGAAAGATATCCTTTTCTAGCTTATTCTTCTGAGACTTATATGAATATTAAATATGTAATAAAATCGACTCCAGTAATTGATACTTTAGAAAAGGAATTAGATAAAGTTAAACGTATGGAAGAAGATGAAGAATATAAGGTTAGAAATAAGTTATCAAAAGAAATTGGTGGATTTAGTGATGCTTTATTAAGTAATATGAATGCTATTGGGAAATTAGATTTAACAATTGCAAAAGCATGTATGGCAATTGATATTGGTGGAGTTAAACCTAAAATTAAAAATGAACATTCAATAAATATAAAAGATGGAAGGCATATTGAAGTCGAGGATTTTCTTAAAGAAAACGGAAAATCATTTACTCCAATAAGCATTAATTTGTCAGAAGGTGTTACATGTATTACTGGAGCCAATATGGGTGGTAAGACTGTTACTCTAAAACTTATTGCATTATTGTCTACAATGGCACAGTATGGCTTGTTTGTTCCTTGTAAAGAAATGCAGATAGGACTTAACGGATTTATACATGTATCTATAGGTGATTTACAGTCTGCCAGTAAGGGGCTAAGTACATTTGGTGGAGAGATAAGTAAGCTTAAAGTTGCATTAAATAAAAAAAATAATAGAGGACTTATTTTATTAGATGAACTTGCGAGAGGGACAAATCCAGAAGAAGGTTATGCAATATCTAAAGCTATAGTTGATTTTTTAAAAGATAGTAAAAGTATAGCAGTAATAACAACACATTATGATAATATAGCGAATTCAGATGATGTAGTTCATCTTCAAGTAATAGGTCTTGCTAATGTTAATTATGATGAATTAAAAGAGAAGCTTTTAAAAGATAAAATAGATGGCATTGAAGTTATAAGTCAGTATATGGATTACAGATTAAAAAGAGTAACTGATAAAAGCCAAGTTCCTAGAGATGCAATAAATATAGCAAGATTAATGGGACTTGACGAAGAGATACTGAAAAAAGCCGAGGAGATACTGGGTACTAGGTACTAGATACTGGGTACTTGGTGCTGGAAATAGAGAATGGAGATTAGGGGACAGATGACAGAGAACAGGGAACAGGGATAAAAAATTAAAAATTGAAAACGGAAAATGTAAAATTAATTGAGTAGTGCAGAATTAATTCTGCACTACTAGGTACTATATAAAAATTTAAAATTAAAAATGTAAAATTGCACAATAGTCGACATTTGATAGCTGAAAGATAACAGAGAACAGAGAACAGAGGACAGTGGACAGGGATGCTGTCCCCTGGTAACTGGAAACTGTCCCCTGACAAATGCAAAGGAGGTATTGTTGTATGAAGAGTAAATTAAATCTTGATCCGAATGTAATAAATAGTGCAAGAGAGGCTGCAAGAGGTATAGCTGAAGATGTTCAGGAATTTATTGATAGGCATACTACAGTTTCAATTGAAAGAACTGTTGTCAGATTATTGGGCATAGATGGAGTTGATGAAATAGACAAACCACTTCCAAATGTTGTGGTAGATAACATTGTTGAAGGAGGAGGGCTTCCTTTAGGAGCTGCTTATTGGATAGGGAATGCTATGGTTCAAACTGGAGATGACCCTCAAACTATAGCTGAAAAGGTAAGTAGGGGAGAATTAGACTTAACTAGACTTCCTATTGCAAGTATAGATAAGGTTAAAGAAGCTATATATCCAATAGCGGTTAAAACAGTAGAGAGAATAAAGAAAAATAGAGAAAAGAGAGAAGAATATATAAAAAGACTGGGAGAAGGTAGAAAACCATATCTTTATGTAATAGTTGCTACAGGAAACATATATGAAGATGTTATTCAAGCACAGGCAGCTGCTAGACAAGGAGCAGACATAATAGCTGTAATTCGTTCAACAGCTCAGAGTTTACTTGATTATGTGCCATATGGACCAACAACTGAAGGTTTTGGTGGAACTTATGCTACTCAAGAAAACTTTAGAATTATGAGAAAAGCTCTTGATGAAGTAGGAGAAGAAGTAGGAAGATACATCAGACTATGTAACTATTGTTCAGGTCTTTGTATGCCAGAAATTGCAGCGATGGGAGCACTTGAAAGACTAGATGTTATGCTAAATGATGCATTGTATGGTATTCTTTTTAGAGATATTAATATGCAGAGAACTTTAGTTGACCAGTATTTCTCAAGAATTATCAATGGATACGCTGGTATTATCATAAATACAGGAGAAGATAACTACTTAACTACAGCTGATGCTGTAGAAGAAGCCCATACTGTTTTAGCATCTCAGTTTATAAATGAACAGTTTGCACTAAAAGCTGGTATACCAGAAGAGCAGATGGGACTTGGACACGCATTTGAAATGAATCCAAGTTTAGAAAACGGATTTTTATGGGAATTAGCGCAAGCTCAAATGGCTAGAGAAATATTCCCTAAGGCACCACTTAAATATATGCCGCCTACAAAATTCATGACAGGTAATATTTTCAAAGGTCATATACAAGATGCAATGTTTAACTTAGTATCAATAATGACTCATCAGGGTATACAATTACTTGGGATGTTAACTGAGGCGATTCATACACCACATTTACATGATAGAATGCTTTCTATTGAGAATGCTAGATATATTTTCAACAATGCTAGAAACTTAGGTGATGAAATAGAATTTAAAGAAGGCGGAATAATCCAGACTAGAGCACAGGAAGTATTGAAAAAGGCCGAAGAACTACTTAAAGAAATTAGAAGAGAAGGGTTATTTTCAACTATAGAAAAGGGTAAGTTTGGAGGAGTAAAAAGGTCAAGAACAGGCGGAAAAGGATTAGAAGGAGTTGCTGCTAAAGCAGAAAATTATTATAATCCGTTCATCCAGTTGATGCTTGGAGGTGACAGATAATGGCTATTGAGAAAGTAGATTTGACAAGAGTAAAACCGTATGGAGATACTCTAAATGACGGAATGATGCAACTAAGTTTCACTTTACCTGTACCTTATGGTGATGAAGCAGACGAAGCTGCAAGAAGACTAGTAAAGAAAATGGGGTTAGAGGATCCAAGTGTAGTTTATTCTTGTGATTTAGGTGTAGGATACACTTACTTTGTTGTTTATGGTAAGTGTCAGCATACTGTAGATTACACAAAAATAGAAGTACCTAAAGTTGATGTAGATGTAATGGATAAATATGAAGTAGAATCCTATATAAAAGAAAATATTAAAAGGAATGTAGTAATTGTAGGAGCTTGTACTGGAACAGATGCTCATACTGTAGGAATTGATGCAATAATGAATATGAAGGGGTATAACGGCAATTATGGTCTCGAAAGATATAAGGGAATAGAAGCTCATAACCTAGGAAGTCAAGTTCCTAATGAAGAATTAGTTGCTAAAGCTATAGAATTAAATGCAGATGCAATATTAGTATCTCAAGTAGTAACTCAAAAGGATGTTCACATTCCTAACCTTACGCAATTAGTTGAGTTATTAGAAGCTGAAGGGATAAGAGATAAAGTTGTATTAGTTTGCGGTGGACCAAGAATTTCTCATGAGTTGGCAAAAGAGCTTGGATATGATGCAGGATTTGGTTCAGGTACATATGCTTATCATGTAGCTTCATTTATCGTGACTGAAATGGTAAGAAGAGGCTTGGTTTAATAGAAATAGAATGAGAGTAGGCTTAGAAAAGCTTACTCTCATTTTTAAAATTATTGCATGTTATTTATAGACTCATTATTTTTAATTATCGATATTTTCACCTATGTATTTAATATTTTTTATTTCTTCTAAGAAAATAGGTAATACTCTTTCTTTATTTTTCAAAAAATAAGATAACTCTACAATAGCGCTGTTTTTGTTATCAACGTAAAATAAGAAATAATCTTCTCTTTTACCATATTTATTAGTTTTACTTCCTAAATATTCATTATAGTGTTGTAACTCTTCTTCTTTTTTTACTTGCAAAGGTGGGCCGTGGTCTTTAACAAATTTTTCAGCTAATAACTTAACTTCCTTAAAACTATTACCTGTTTCTATTTCAAATGGTAATACATTAATAGTTTCTGTATTATCATTTAATTGAAATTCAGTACCATCTTCAAATTCAACTACTTTAATTAAATCTGATATATACATTCCAAAGTTAGTAAATCTAATCTTTACAAACTTCACTGTTTTTTCTTCACCATGAATAACAATATTTTTTTGCTTATTACCATCATATTCTTTATCATCAGAAAATAGATTTATGAGATTTACTTTAGCTACTTTATGCATATTTTCTTGTTTTTGTTTAGGGGTATTGTTTTTTATATGTTCTTGTTTATTTTGATTTTGAGTTATATCTTTTGTTTTATCTTCAATCGTATTATTAATCTTATCCATCTCACAACTTGTTAAGATTAAAATAGAAAAGCATATTAGTAAAACTACAAAAATCCTGTTCTTCATTTTCTCACCTTATTTCTACCAGTTAAATTATTTTTAGAACCTTTAACATCTGATATATTACCTTACATACTTCAGCTCTAGTAACATAATTATTTGGTTTGAAAGTGTTATCCTCATAACCTTCCAATATTCCTAATGCTTTCATTTTGTAGATACTATCTCTACCCCAATCTGGTATATCAATGTCATCTGCAAATATTTCATAATCCTTGTTAGAAGTGTATTCTGCTAATATTCTATCAAGCATAACTGCTAATTCAGTTCTTGTTAAATTTATATTTGGTCTGAATGTATTGTCATCATATCCTTTGATTATTCCTTTCTCAGTTAAGCTCATAACGTGAGTATAGGCCCAATTTGGAATAGAATCTAAATCTTTGAAATTAGCAGTTTGCTTATAATTTTTTAAACCTAATGCTAGATTCAATAGTTTAGATATTTCGCTTCTAGTAATGTATCTATTAGGTTGAAAATAAGCATCCTCTATCCCGTTTACAATTCCCATTGAAGTTAAATATTTTACATAATCCTTAGCCCAATTGTCATTTATATCTTTGTATTCTTTGTAATTATTGTTCTTTAAAACAGTGAATTTTGTGAAATGGTTAACCCATGTAGTTATAAAATTATTTTCAATTTTATCACCTAAATAAATCCATTTTTCTCTATCTTCGTTATAATAATAGATGCCTATTGGCTGTTGATTAAAATTGGTAATATCAAAGGATAACTTTACATTTCCATTTATTTTTTTATCGCTGGTTATATCATAAATGTTATAATTATTTTTACTATTTGATGTAATTACTTTAATAGATAATTTAGTGTTATCAGGAAATGCTTTAGAAGGTACAAATAATATAAGGTTATTTCCTATATTAATAGTTTTTTCGGTTTTTCCAATAATGTGTACTTCTTGATAATTATTTTTTTGTAAATTATATTTTGTTTTTTCATTTATTTTCATTGTGATATTATTAGTATCATGTTTTATAGATAGTCCATTTTTATCAAGTAAATAGCTATATTCAATTGAAATATCTGTATTACCTTTTTTAATACATTTAAAATTCAAGCTTCCAATAGTTAAATCACTACTTAAACTTTTTTCGTTGCCAAGTAGTGTAAACATTAATTCAGCTACTCCATTATTGTTGTCAACATAATTTCTAGCTGCAAAATATTGTCTATTTTTAAGTTCTTTAGGCAGTATTATTTCAGTATTATTGGAGCTTATATAAGTGGGATTAAAGTTAATCTTAATATGTAAAGCATATACATTAGATATATCAGATAATTTAACATTTACTTTAAATGTGTTATTAACGCTTAAGTTCGTACTACTTGTTTCAAGCAATAATCCTTCATTTATACTGCTGTATGCAAAGCTAGGGATGAAAATGATTAGTAGCAATATCATTAGTTTTTTCATCTTAATTCCTCAATTTTATTTTATTCTTCGGTTTATATATATTAAGTCTAATACATCAATTTTATTATCCTTATTAATATCTGCCTTAATGCAATTTTCATCCCAATTTAAATCATAAGAAGACAAACCATAGTAATTAGCTGCAAAAACTAAATCTTCAAGAGTGACTAATTCATCTCCAGTTATATCTCCATCTACTATTTTAGTTAAAGAAATATCTAAATTAATATTACTTCCATCAGTTATATTAATAACTTGAGAAAATTCTTTGTAGCCTTCATAGTTTACTTTAAGTGTGTAAGTGCCTTCGATTATATTTTCAATATTAAAGGCTCCGTCAGTAGAAGTAGAAGCTGAGTAGTAAGTTATATCATTTTGGACTAATTCTATATAAGCACCATTTATTGGATTAGATGATAAAGTTTTGATAGTGCCTGAAAGATTGCCTACACCTGAAACAGTATAGTTTAAAGTATTAAGGTTAAATGTTAATTCTTGAAGATTTCCGTTTATATCTTCTGATATTAGTTTGCTTTCACTTTCAATTGATATTGTACCTTGACCCTTACTAATTACATCGAAAGTTATGCTACCAATTGATATATCTCCAGATATAGGAGTAGCATTACTGTTTAAACCAAATATAAAGATGACTGTGTCGTTCCCATCTATTAAGCTATTATTGCTTACACCTTCAATATTTGAAAAATCGGTTATATTAGTTAATGTTAGAGACTTATTCTTTATGGAAATTAAATTAGGATTGTATTTAACAATAATTTTTGCACCTATAAAGTCTGAAACATTTTTTATATCTATATTTACAGTAAAAGTATCTCCAACTTTTAAGTTAGCCAAGTCTTGAGAGCTTAACTCTATATAAGGCTGCTGCTGTGCAAAAGAAGTATTTGATGATATTATTAATACTAAAGTAAGCATTATAATAAAATATTTTTTCATTATATATCCCCCTTGTACCTTAATATCATTAATAAATCTAAAATATCTATTTTATCATTTCTATTTAAGTCATATCTCGGATTAAAATTTGCATCGCTACTAGTTAGTCCAAATGAATTGCATAAAAAGTTTAAGTCTTCAGTTGTAACCTGACTATCATTATTTAAATCAAATAAGGAAGTTATATAAGGCAGTTCGATATCAACAATCAAATCCTTATTGTTTACATAAACTTGTTGTGTTACTGTTTGATAGTTTTGATATTCAAACCTTAAGTTGTATAGGTTAGGCTCTACATCTGTAATAGTAAAATAACCTTGACTATCAGTGTAAGTAGTTTTATATATGTTGTTATCATAAAGCAAATCAACCTTTATATTATTATGAGAAAATGAGTTTTTTAGAGTGCTTTTTCCTGATATTTTATAATATATTTTTGGAACTTCATCTGAAAAGCTGATAAAATTTTCATCCAAAGCCCAATTACTATAGTCTACATTACCTTCAACAACTAAGCTTGTACAATCTGAAGGACCATTTGAACTTCCCCACCAGTTTTGATTAATATAGAGTGTATTATTCAAGTCGTAGTTGTAGATGTAAATATTGCTTGATAACATCTTGTTTAGCTTAAACTCAATATCTTTTGATGAAAAACTTTTAATAGTTAAGCGACTTCCTCCTAAAGTATTACCATTAACTTCAACCAATCCATTGCTGTCTGGGTTTACAATTATTCCACTGTTTGAAAAAGTATTATTGGTTATATTAATATCGCATTCGTAGTTTTTAATTTTCAATGAATCTCCAGAAAACGAGTTGTTTTCAAAAGTTATAGTTCCATTTACTTGGGTACTTAAATCTATCTGTGGCATATTAATTTCAAAGTGCGAATTTTTTATAGTTATGTTTAATGGAGAATCTATTGTTGGAGATTTTATTATTATAGGATAGGAATATTTAAATGATACGTTGTCTATTAATAAAGAGGAAGTTTTACTTTCAATAATGGTTTTGTCATATGAAGATTGGAATTTTAAGTTTTTTAATTGGAGAGTATAAGGGGAATCAACTATAATAAATGGTAGAGATGTTTCACTGCATGAAATAATTGGTAGGTTACCGTTCCAACCTTCTGTACCTATTATAGTTACGTTTTTATCTATTTCTATATTTTCAAATAAATATGGGGTAGATTTATAAAGAATATATATTGTACCGCCATCTGCTACGGCATTTAATGCATCATTTAAAGTTTTGTAGTTATTGATATAAGGACCTACAGTTACGGTGTTTGGTAAAGAATGTACGATACTTGGATAAAATATAAATAATATTAGTAATAGAAGTAAAAGGATAAAAACTATAAATTTAATAAAATTTGTGAAATATTTACCTATAACTACACCACCTTCCAATATTCAATAAAAATATTATACTATATACTATAAGCAAGCGAAATGCATTCGACAAAAAAGGATAAATAATTTAAGAATAAAATGAGGAGGTTTTAAAATGAAAATTAAATATTTAGGTCATGCTTGTTTTAAAATTACTACAAATAAAGGTATTAGAATAATGACAGACCCATTTGATGAAACCGTAGGCTATGAAGTACCAAGAGATGAAGTTGATATAGTTACTACAAGTCATACACATTTTGACCACAATTATATAGAGGGTCCTACTGGAGATTTTGAGGTAGTAAATAAGGTAGGAAATTTTTATGTAAAAGATATACCAATTACAGGGATTGCTACTTATCATGATACGCAGCAGGGAAGCAAAAGAGGAAGTAATGTTGTATACATATTTACAATTGGAGATTTAAGAGTTTGTCATTTAGGTGATTTAGGGCATATACCAGATAGTAAGCAGATAGAAGCTATTGGTGAAATAGACGTATTGATGATTCCAGTTGGAGGAGTATATACAATAGATGCTAAAGAAGCAAAGGAAGTTGTAGATCTTATAAATCCTAAAATAATTATTCCTATGCATTATAAAACAGACGATTTAAAATTTGAATTAGGAAGCATAGACGATTTTACAAAGTATTTTGATAATGTAGAAAAAATAAATTCCCAAGAGATTGAAATTAATAAAGACACTATTTTAGGTGCAGGAAAGAAGGTTATTGTGTTGAATTATAAATAATGAGGCAACGAACCATATTCGTTGCCTTAGTTACCAGTTGCTAGAAGTTAGTTGCTAGTATGTCTATTTTTAAATCTAATACCAAATGCTAAATGCTTAGTATTTGTAAATACGTTTTGTTTACCAATGGCAAACAAAACGTCCCTATGCCATGTTATTTTTTTATCTTTTCTTCTAATTCTTTTACTTTCATTTTGTCATTAAACATTGGAAAGTCATTCTTATCAATAATTATTTCATAATCATCACTAAAATCAGAAAATTTTTCACTTTTAACTTTTATCTCCCCTTGAATATTACTTACAAGATAGTAAAATGAATCCCCAGCATTTTCATTTAAGAAAAAAATAATTCTTTCCCCTTCTCTAACGTTTGTCATATAATCTTTTATGAAAGTTTCTCCCTTAACTATATGACCTATAACTTTATCTATTCTAATTTTGCTTCCTTTAGATAAAGCACCTTTAAGTGATTTGTCTACTTTTACATCCATTCTTACAACTATTTTTTTAAAAGATATATTAGGATTAGAAGTTTTTAATGGAATTTCCTTAGGTTTATGAATTTTTTCCACTACACCGACAACTATAGCATCACTTTTTTGTACTAACTCATCTATTGTATTAAATACACGCTCTAAACTATGTGCTTTTGGTTTATCGTTATCTATACTAAAATGTGTTATTAAAAAAACTGTACCTATTAAAACAATAGCTATTATTAAAAAAGTATTGATATTTTTTCTAAAAATATTCATAATATCCTCCTAGTTAAATTTATTTGTTTAAATTCTTTTACTTGCTCAATCTTCAAATATTATAAGTTTATTTATGTGTGTTTCTTATTGCAATTATTTTGGTTCATTTACTAAATATACCATATTACATTATAACAATATTTGTCAATAATGTTTTTTGTTGCAATTTGTCATATTTTAGAATGATATTACTAATTATCTAAATTCTAATGGTTATGTATAGTGGATTGTCCTCTTAATTTTTGACAAAAGCTTACTAATACTCATATAGAAGCAAGGGGACGTCAGAGTATATGAAAACCCATTAACAAAGAAGATATAATTAATCAAAATTAAATGGTATAATAGAGTAAAAAAGTGATGTTTTATTATAAAGAATTATACGTTTGTTTTCACACACTCTGTATAGTCTATTGCCTTAGTTACCAGTTACCAGTTGCCAGATACCAGTTACCAGTATATCTGTTCCCTGTCACCTGTTATCTGTTGACTAAAAGTAGCGAAGCTACTTTTATTGTAATATAATTCCATTTAAGAAATCGCAGTATTTTGTCGATATAAATAAATGATGATACTAATGATTCGGAGGTATGGAAATGGATAGATTAAAGAGGTTTTTTTCTATAATTTTAGCTGTAATACTTACAATTACATATATTCCATATTTAGATATAGTAAGTTATTCAGCGGATACTTTAAGTATAGATTCTATAACACCAGATAAAGTTTCTGCTGGAAATGGTAAGATTGTAACCATTGTGGGGACAGGGTTCGGTAATGATAAGTCACAAATTACAGAAATAAAGATAATATATGATGGAGAGGCTACTATTGTTAATTTAGACACGAATAATGATATATTATCGATTAATGATACATCAATAAGTATAAGGATACCTGGATCAAATGGATACATAGGACTAGCCTATTTATCAATAAGTAGAACTGGCTTTGGTTCAGATTCCATACCTTTCGAATATATAAATGACCCTACTATAAATAAGATTGTTACAAATACAGAGATAAGCATTCAAAGAGATGCTGATGGAAATATAGTAAAGAATCTAGATGGTTCAGCAAAAAGAATTAAAGATACATATTTAGAAATTTATGGTTTTAACTTCAACTTGCCTGGTAATAATGACAACATTGAAGCTTATATTGAATTAAAGAATACTGAAAGCACAATGGCAGCTGAGGTTATTTATCAAAATGAAGGTTATATAAAGGCAAAGCTGCCAGAGAACTTTATATATGGAGATAGTTATGAAATAACTGTTAAAAATAAATTTGGTGGTTCATATACATTTACTCAAACTATTACGTTAGCGGAACATGATATTACACAGCTTTCAAATTTAAAGGTTAATATAGGAGACACATTAACTATATATGGTACAAACTTTCCTTTTGAAACTGATTTGAAGGTATATATAGGGGATGAAAATGGAGAAAAAGAAGCAGTTATAGATACAAGTACTTTAACTTCTACTCAGATTAACATTACAGTTCCTCAAGTAGCAACAACTAACTATCAAAATGTAAAGGTTTTAGATAACAGTAAACAAACAGCAGTAACTTTAGTAGATGAATTAGAAGTTTTACCATCTCCAACTCCTTTTACAGTATCTGCGATTACACCAAATGCTGGTACAAAACAGGGTGGAACAGAAGTAAGGATAGTTGGTACGAATTTAACTCCTGATATGAAGATAATGTTTGGTGAAAACTATGCAACTAATGTTGAATTTGATACAGAAATGAGTATAGATGGGACAACAGTTTTAAAGGCTATAACTCCACCATCTAATACAATTGGAGCTGTTGATGTTAAGGTAATAAATCCTGTTGATAATGGAGAATTCATTTTAGAAAAGGGATATAGATATACTGAAGTAGAAAACTCATTAGTAGTTATAGATATAAATCCAACTGAAGGGTATGAAACAGGTGGGGACTTAGTATCTATAACAGGACTTAACTTTCAAAGAACTAAGGAAGATAGTAATGGCAATATAGTTTCTGATGAAAAGGAATTTTCATTATCTGGAGATAATAAGGTATTAACATTAACAAGTGATGTAATTAAAGATTATCCTAAGCCTGGAACTAGCGAACTAGTAGATGTAGTTAGAGTTAGAACTGTTAAAGTATACTTTGGTGGTGAATTAGCTGAAATACAAACAATTCTAGAAAATGGGCAATCTGTTCCAACTATAATAAACCAAGATACAGGTCAGCAGGTTTTGAGAGTTAAATCTCCACAAGTTGCATTAAAGCCGAGGGTAGATACTCCAGTTGATATATCTGTTGAAATAACAACTAAATTTATAGATGCATCTACATATAATGATGGCGATGATAGTAACGATATAGTTATAGACCAATTTACAGAAAAGGAAGTAGCTTTAAGACAGTTTATATATAAACCTGTTCCAAGTGCACCAGAGCTTAATTATGTGTATTTATATAAAGTAAATGGATTACCTTTAATAGATGAGAATTCACAAATGGCTAAAGGTCCTTCTGAAAGTACGGTATATATATATGGTCTAGATTTTAGACCTGATGCAAAGGTATACTTCTTTAAAGAAGACGGAAGACCTTTAAACGAACTCCTTGTATCAAATAATGAAGCGCAAGTGGTTTCAGTCGATACTTTACAAGGAGCTTTAAACGGTAAGACGATCAATAGAATAGAAGTAATTGTACCAGATATAAAAGAATTAGGACCTGTTACAGTTTTAGTGCAAAACGCAGATGGTGGAAGGACAAAGACGATAGCTGAGTTTGTAGAAGAAGGAAACTACACTGAAAAAGAATTAGAAGTTAGACAGTTTGAATATATTTCTACACCAATAATAAACGAAGTATCACCAAAATTTGGTTCTACTAACTATACAGAGGATGGACAAACAGTTATAAGGAATCCTTTAGTCGTTATAAATGGGGATATGTTTTTAGCCATAGCAGAAACTGACCAAAACGGGCAAACAACTGTAAAGAAACCTTATGTATATGTTGTTCCTAGAAGCATAACAACACAAGAAATAGAAAATGATCATTATAATAACCCAGATGCAATATCTGATTACAGAGGAGAAGTGTTAGAGGTAACAACAGAAAGAGATAATAAACTTATTAAATTAGACGGTGTCAAAGATAAACTAGGAAATAGAATGGTAGTTAAAATGCCTTCTGTAAACGAAGATAATGGGGGCTATAGAGATATTATAGTTATAAATCCTGATGGTGGAATCAGTAGGCTAGAGGATGCTTTTGAATATAGAAAACCTGAAAGTAGACCACAAATCATATCTATTAAACCTGATAAAGGGAATGTATCAGGTGGTGAGAGAGTAGTAATTACAGGAAAGGATTTTGACTACGACCCACAAGAGGTGCTTATCATAGTAACTATAGATGGTGAGCAAGCACAGATTGAAAAGATAGAAAGAAGTATATCAGGAGCCGACAATACTGTAGATGTAACTATAATTACTCCGAGAGGAACAGAGGGCAAAAAGACTCTACAAGTTATAAACCAAGATGGCGGTACTGCTGAAGGGTATTATACGTATACAAGAGTTTATACTAATCCTGTTATAAAAACGATAGCACCATCTCACGGTGGACCGTTAACTGAAGTAATTATTAAGGGTGACGATTTTGTTTTACCTAACCCAGATTCACAAGATGAAGATGAACAGCATGGTACTAGAGTGTTCTTTAATGATTATGAAATTAAAACTAACGTGACAGATGAAAATCAGACAGTAATAGAGGATGTTTATGTTATAGATAAAGAGACGATAAGAGTAGTAGTTCCTGATGGGTTACCTTTAGGTCTTAAAGATGTAACTATTGTAAATCCAGATACAGCCAAATTTACTGTAGAAGATGGTTTTAACTATTTAAAACCTCAAAGTAATCCTACTATTACTTCGATATCTCCAAGTGAAGGTTCAAGAGATGGAGGTACCATAGTTACTATAGAAGGTACAGATTTCATGGAAGGTATTGAAGTATATTTTGGAGAAAAGAAAGGCATTAATCCAATAGTAAATGGTGACGGAACTAAGATATTTGTTACTACACCGAATTATGAGGTAGATGAAAAGATTACAGATAGAGTTTCTGTACCAGTTACTATTGTGAATTTTGATGGTGGTTCTGATACTGTGCGTGATGGATTTACATTTAGGGTACCAGGAAGTTTTCCAACTATAGAAAAGATAGACCCATCGGTAGGTTCAACTGCTGGTTACGACACTATAACTATTGTAGGTACTGATTTCAGATACTCCGATCTAAATAGTAATGGCAAATGGGATGAGGGAGAACCTCTACCAAAAGTATATTTCAATGGTATAGAGGCTCTAGATGTTCAATATTCTAGCTATAAAGTATTGATAGTCAAAACTCCACCATATTTAGAGCCCGGTAAAGTAGATGTTATAGTAGTTAATCCAGATGCAGGTACATTTGTATTTAAAGATGGATTTACTTATGAAAGATCTAAGCCTGAAATAACTAGCGTAACACCTGACACTGTTACAAAATTAGGTGGTACAGAATTAACTATTCTAGGTAAAAACTTTATCGACAGAAACAAAATAAATCCTGAGAATTATTTTGGTGGAGAAAATATAGATTTAGAAGTGGTTTTTGGAGATGAATATGATTATGCACCTATTGTAGGAGGACATGGTATTGTTGAAGTTGGAAATTTACAGGTTGAATATGATAACAGAGATGCACAAGCTGAAAATAATGTATTTGTTAGATTAAACGGTGAAGAAAAGATATCTTTTAATATTAAGGAAGGACAGACTAGGATAGAAACTTTACCAACGGGTTTAGACGAAACAAAATTAGAAGGTATAAAGATAGAGCTTAAAGATAACAAGCTTATGGTTACAAGAAGATTATCGCCAAGAGTAGAGTATATAGATGAGAATACGTTAGTCGTAATAACTCCTCCGCAAGATACAATAGGAGAAAAGAAAGTAAAAGTTGTAAATATAGATGGAGGTACAGGAGAAGGGGTAATAGAAATAAAAAATCCTAATAGCCAGCCAACAATTACTGATATAGAACCTAAAAGACCTATTTATAAGACTGATTCTGAAGAAATAGATTATTATGTTGTAGAATCTACAATAGATGGAGGATTAACGTTTACTATTAACGGAAGTGATTTTAGAAAAGGCGTAAGAGTAATGATTGGTAGTGAAGAGGCAGAAATAATATCAAGAAGCAATGAAGACGATAAAATAGTAGTAAGATCTCCAGAAGGACGAGAAATAGATATAAATAAACCTCTACGCATCGTAGTTATTAATGAAGATGGTGGAACTGCTGATTCATCTCTTAAAGAAGGACTGCCAATATACTATGTATATAGAACAAAAGAAAGTAACCCAGTAATAGATGAAGTAACTCCAGATAGAGGAAGTGCAGCTGGTGGAGATAGAATTACTATTACGGGTAATGACTTTAGAATAGAGAATATTACAGTAAGGATTGGAGCAAAAGAAGCAACCGTGGTTCTAGAAGAATCATCATATAAAAAATTAGTTGTAATTACACCTTCAAGTGATATTTTGGGTCCTGTAGATGTATTTATTAGAAACGAGTCAGCTCTAGGTGAAGTTGTCTTGAAGAATGGGTTTACTTATTATTCAAATCCAACCATAACAGATATAACACCTGATGAGGTACACTATACAGGAGGACAGAAGGTTACAATTAAGGGTACTATGTTCATGGAGGGTATAAAAGTATATATTGATGGAGAAGAAGTTAAGGATGTAACGTATATAGATGAAAATACAATAGAAATAATAACCCCAGAAGGAGAATTAGGAGATAAAGATGTTAAGATAGAAAATACTGATGGTGGTTCTTTTGTATTAGTTAAAGGTCTAAAGTATATTTTACCTATACCTTCAAATCCTACAGGATTTTTTGCATATCCTGGATATGAACGTTCTATAGTTTTAAAATGGAGCCAAACTGATGGAGCAGAAAGGTATAAAATATTCGGTAAGAAAAAGGGAGAAAAAGAATATAAGTTTATAGCAGAAACTTTAGAAACAGAATACTATATTAAAGATTTAGATGCAGATACTAAGTATTATTTCAAATTATGGGCTGTAAACAAATATGGAGAGTCAAAAGGGTATGCATACGCATATACTACTACATTAGACTCAAAAGAGGATAAAGGTGATAGCAAATACAAAGACGAATCTGTAACTGTTGAAAGTATAATAAAGAATTCAGCTGGTAGCATTTTTGTACTATTGCCAGAAATCTATACAAGCAGTCAGTATACAGTAAAACTAAATGATAAGAGATATAAAGATTTTAATCAAATAGAAATAACTATACCATTGAATGTAGTAATGAATAGTCATGGAAAACTTAGTGTGAAGTCTAATGAAGTGTATTTAGATTTACCATTCTACAGTTTAAAAACAGGTTTAACAAATATAAATCAAAATAATATAGAAGAAGATTCAAGTGTTAAGGTTATAATAACTCGAATGTCTAAAGCAGAGAAACATAGGATATCTAAGAAACTTAGAAGAAGAGAAAAGCTTTTAACAGATGTATTTAAAATACAATTCATGCTTCAGAGAGGAAAGAGTATTATACCATTTGAAATGCATAATTATGTAACTGTTTCACTTATTGTTAATAAAGAAAATTTAAATAAAGAAAGAATGTACTTAGGTATATTAAACGTTGAAAAAAATAAGCTTGACAAATACGAATCTTTAATTAATCAGGTATTCGACTACGACCTTATGAAATCTGTCTTTTATGTTGAAGGTAGAATAAATAAAGAAGGTAAGTTTGTAGTAGGGTATAGATAATAGGTACTAGGTGCTAGTTACCAGAGGGCAGGGTACAGGGGACAGGAGACAAAATCAGTTGCCAGTAGCCAGAGACCAGAGTACAGCTCTCTGATCTCTGTTCCCTATTTCCAGTCCCCAGTATCCAGTACCTAGTACCCAGTATCAAGTACCCAGTACCCAGCACCAAGTACCTAAAACAAGCGAGGTGTCTTAATGAAGAAAATAATAGCTTTACTAATAACAGTAATAATGATTGTTTCAATAGCTTCAGTATCTTATGGAGCTTTAGGACAAGAAGCGGCAACAACCTATGAAGGATTACCTGCTTATAAGGAATTATATAATAATATTAACTTTACAGATATAAAAAGTCATTGGGCGAAAGATTCAATATACAGAATGAGTGGCCTTTCAATAATAAAAGGTGCTGGGTATAATAAGTTTTATCCTGATGATACTCTAACAAGAGAACAAGCTGTAGCTTTATTGGTAAGACTATTAGGACTTGAGTCTCAAGCTCAAATTTCAGGTGAAAACTCTATTAAAAATAGTGATACAGGAGGATATACAATTCTTACTCCAAATGACTATTGGTCAAGAGGATATATAGATGTAGCGATTCAGAACAATATAATTACTCAAGAAGAAGTTAACAACATCCTGACTTTGACAGAGGAAGAACAGAATAATTTGGAATTAGAAATTGAAAAGAGCATAGTTTCATATGAAACAGACCCTAATTTAACAGATAATCAAATAAAAAATATAGAAAGTCAATTAAGAGAAAAGATAGAGAAAAAATATACATGGAAAAAGCCTGTAGATAGAGAACAAGTAGCTATATGGGTATCTAGAATACTAAATTTAAAACCCATTTATGGACAAGCACAACAAAAGATATACAATTTAAAGGATTGGCAGAAAATAAAAACTACAAACATACCTATTATAGAAGCTTTGATGCAAAAAGGAATAATGCAAGGTGACGACAGAGGATATTTTAACCCTAAAGGCTATCTTAAAAGATCAGAGATGGCTAAGCTATTAGACAATGTATTTGAGAATTTCTTACTTAAGCAAGGATATAAAATAGGTACTGGTCTAGTAGAAAGAATAGACAAAAACTATCAAATAAATGAAAAAACTACTATTGAAAAGAAAGTTTTTAGGATAAAAGATGACGACAATAATATTTTAAACTTTATTGCTCAGGAATCAGAAGATGACGTTTATGACAGAGGATTTTTAGTTTATAAAAACGGTAAATTAACTAAATATAATGAATTAAATGAGTATGATTATATAAAGTATTATATTAATCCACAAAATAATGTCGTATTTGTTGAAATTTTAAATAACATACCTGTTTTACTTGAAGGAACAGTAGAAAAAATTGGGGATAATCAAATTACGATTAAGGACTATTTAGACGATATTCATAGTTTTAATATAATTCCTGGAATTGATATTAGAGTAAATAATAATAAAGCTAAGTTAAATGATTTACTTTATGGACAGGATGTGACATTAACAATCAGTGGCGGAAAGGTAATAAAGATAGATGGATATATTGATATTGAAAAGGAAGGATATATTCATCCAGGAGACAGAATATTTATCGGAAAGGTCCTTTATATTGATAGTCAAAACAATAAACTGACTTTATTAAAGGATAATAATGAATATGAATTTATCATTAAGCCATATGTTCCAGTAATAAAGGGCGATACAAATATTAACTTAAGCAGTATAAAGGAAGGCGATATAGTAAAACTTGAGTTTGACCAGTATGAAGGGAATATCCCTATAAAAGTAAATGTTTATGTAGATGACAAGCAGTTTGAAAATATTATAAAAGGGAAGCTAAGTTTAGTGAACTTAGGTAGAAATGAAATTATTCTAAGTAATGTTTCATATTATGAGCATACAAAATGGAAAGATAAAGCTGATAGCATGAAACTACCGTTAAATCCTAATGTAGAAATTTATATAGATGGATTAAAGATTTCAAAAGAAAATCTAAATCAATATTTAGGAAAAGAAGTATATATAGCCACTGAAGATAGATACGGTAAAGAGGAAGCATTTAAGATTATATTGAAAAATGGATACGAAAGAAATTATTATAATTCAATTCAAGAGATTTCTTATGGACAAAATAAAATAAAAGTAGACTATAATGAAGTTTATTATGATAATAAAAGTACAATAATCATAAAAGATGGAAGAATAATTAATCCATATAATTTAAATAAAGGAGACGATGTTTTTATAATATCGTATGGGAAAGATAAATATACAGCTTCCTTAATTTCGGTTGAAAACATACCATCGACAGGACTTGTTATATATAGAGGAAGAATTGATGAAATAGGCGAATATAGATTTGAACTTGACGATTATGATGTTCTAAAGGATAATAACTGGGATTTTTCAACAACACAAAAAAGCTTTGATATCAGTGAAGATACAAGAATTTTAGATACAAGAAATGATAACCCTATAGAAGTATCTGTAAAAGATTTTACTAATAGTAGGTTCCTAGAAGGCAAATATTCAGTAAACAGTTATTATAGGAAATATGCATATGTTGTAAAATATGACGATATGACAATAGCAATGAATGTTATAGATGAAAACACTAATCCAAAGATAATCACAGTAGCAGATGTGGAAAATGTGGATAAGATTAATAAGAATGTTACTTTAAAAAATATTAAAGACTGGAACGAATTTAAGGGTGTTTGGAATATTAATAATGCAACATTTACTCTAGATGTAAGTAAAGCATTAATCATAAAAGAAGGGCAAAATATAACCATTAACGATATATCACCAGATGATAGCTTATACATTTTAAGAAACAATAACGTTGGGTATATAGTGGTGGTTAGGTAATTATGGCAGAGGACAGGAGACAGTTGTCAGTATTCCTGTTCCCTGTTCTCTGTCCCCTGATCTCTATTCTCTAATTCCAGTACCAAGTATCCAGTACCTAGCACCCAGTACCCAGTATCTAGTACCCAGTACCAAGTACCCAGTACCCAAAAGAGCGAGGTGTCATAATGAAAAAAATAACAATTGTACTAGTATTAGTGCTAATACTTCATTCACTTACAGTTTATGCTCAAATAAACAATGCAGGGTTTGAAGGCGGTATTCATAAAAACGAAATGGACTATAAAAAAACTAAACAGTATAAAGAAGTAATTTTCTTAACTGGTAAACCTATTCTCTTAGAAGGAAAAGTTGCAATAAAAATCAAAGAAAAGAAATTAGAATACAAATACGAGCTATCGAGCAAAGATGGACAAGCTACTTTAAAAAGAGACATAAAACTAGAAAGGATAATAGACGATAACTCTCATCCGAGCCAAAAAATTGAAGTCAATAACATATTAGATTATAAAGAAGAAATTATAGTAAAAGATAATGGCAATCAGACAACTTACACGCTAGTAGATTATCAGTTTCATAACTCAACTATAGATGATACTCAACCTATCGTTGATTTTTACTCAGGCAACTGGTTGGGAACTAAGACATATTCAATCAACCAGAATGAAGGACAAGTTGTAGTAGAAATTACAGGAAATATATACGGTTATGATCATTACTGGGGAGCAACAGAAACTCAAAAAATACATAAAGACATAAATTATAGTTTAAATTCAGGAGATACTACTTTAAATTGGTATGGCTATGCGGATATAGATGTTTCATTTAATAAGACTAAAAGTATTGAGTATTTTGAGAATGCTGCGTATTTATCCAGTTTTGATGGTGGATATACTCTTACAGAGCAAGAAGAGACGATAATGGAGTATAAATACGATCTTCCATATTTAAATCAAAATAATATTGTAGATGGATTAAGAAATGTAGGTAACGGTGTAGAGAGATTTGAAACTCTTCCTACACAAAAGAAAATGTATATTCCTAAGTTTGAAGATATAAAAGGATACTGGGCAGAGTGGGATATTAAGAAATTAGCAGGTCTTCAGATAATTGATACGGATGGTAAATATTTTGGAGGAAATCTGCCAATAGAAAGGCAGGAATTTGCTAAGTGGATAGTTAAAGCAATGAAGCTAGTTAAAGATGAAAATAAACCTAAGAGGTCATATGTAAAACCAGAGGTTAATCCTCCAGTATTTAGTGATGTAACTAGAGAACATCCTGATTATGAATATATTAAAGTAATAAAAGAAAAAGGAATAATGAATGGAGTAGGAGATAATAAATTTATGCCAGAAGGCAATTTAACTAGAGCTCAGGCTGTAACCATAATAATTAGGGCTTTAGGGGTAGAAAGACTAGCACCTAACTCGCCATTTACAACAAGATTTAAAGATGATAATGAAATACCTGAATGGGCTAAAAAGTCAGTATATGTTGCTGATCAAATAGGACTTGTTAAAGGTACTCCTGAAGGATATTTTTATCCAAATGATTACATGACGCGAGCAGAAGCAGCTGTCTTCTTAAGTAGATTTATTAATTATTTACAAGAAGATTTTAAGACATATTATAGAGATATGATATTAGGATATTAAACACACTTTTAGGTGTGTTTTTTCTTTTGTAACAATAATGAAATATTTTCCTTAACTACCAATGATATAATAATATTATAGAATTATAACAGGGGGTGTATTAAATGTATAGAAAAAGTAGGTTTTTAGTTATTTTCATTTTTGTTTTATTACTTTTAAATTCTACTATTTCATCAGCTAGCTTAGATGATAGATTAAAAGGTCATTGGGCTCAAAAACTTATAGATAAAGAATTTTTTACTGAACATTTTAATTATTTATATAAAGAAGATTACAAAAATTTTTTTCCTAATGAACCTATATCTAAAAAAGATTTTTATTGTTCACTATTTAGTTTAATGAAAAAGTATGGAAATCAAAGCGTAGATATATTAGGTTACGATAACAAGAGTATAAAAGATGAAGACTTAAAAGACAAATTTATAACTCGTAAGGAAATTATAAGCTTACTTGTTAAATGTTTAGAAACTTATGAAGGAGATATACAAATATATGATTTAACAAATCCTTTTATAGATTTGGATAGTATCAATGAAAAATATAAGAGAGACATTTTAAAAGGATATAAATTAGGATTAATTAAAGGTTATTTAGATGGCACTTTTAGGCCTAATAATAGAGTATCACAGATTGAATCCATTTTATTGTTGCAAAGATTAGAAAGGGAGTTATCGATGTATAAGAGCGCTATACCTTTTAGGGTAGTAGATAATAAAAAAGTATACACTCAAATAAACAAACAAATTAGTATAAAAGAGAATGATGAAAAGATAAATATTACCATTTACAAGGAATTACCTAATCCTGGTTATAATATGGTTATTAGAAAAATAACAAAAAATGGAAATGGCAGATATGACATTTATATAAAAACGATGCCTTCAGATAAGTATAAGACAAATTTACAAGTGATAACTTTTAATATTTTAACGATAGAAATCGACAAAAAATATCTTACAGATAATTCATATTTATTCAATATTATTGATGATACAATTGAGCATAATAAAAATGATAAATCCATTGATATGTAATAGATTTTAAGTGGCTGTATAGCCACTTTTTTTAATCCATAATACAATTATGTTTTTTAATTAATTAAATTAATAAATATTAAATAGAAATTATTACTCTAATCAACTAATTACAAAATATGTCGAACGAAAAAAATAAAGTAAATAAAGGAAAATATAAATAAACATAGAATATAAAACCTAATCTAAAATAAAATAGTATATGAGGTAAAACATGAAAGGAGGTGAGTAAGAAAAATATAATTAATTCACTATCTTATTTTTTATTTATTTTAAGAAGAGGGGGATGGAGTTGAAAAACAAAAGGATCTTTTCAATCTTATTAGTACTAGCTGTACTAATAGGAACTTTTGGTACAGCATTAGCTGCACCAAACAGTAAAATTCCAAAATTACATTCAACTACTTTTACAAAATCTCTTAATACACAAAGCATAACTTCAGATCCAAGAGCCAAGGGACTAAAAGATGACGACAATATTAGAATTATTGTTGAATTAGAAGGAAAGCCATTAATCGAATATGCAACAGAAAAAGGAGTTAAAGTAAACGAATTAAATGCACAAATGGCTAAAGTAATTACAAATGATTTGATAGGAATGCAGGAAAGTATAAAAGAAACTATTAAGGAAAACAACATTAGTATTGAGTATCATAATAATTTTGTTAATGTAGTTAATGGTTTTAGTGCAACAACAACTTTTAAAGAAGCACAGGAAATTGAAAAAATACCAGGAGTGAAAAGGGTTACAATAGCGAATGAATATAGCAGACCTGAACCTGATATGAATACAAGTAAAGATATAGTAAAAGCGGTAGAGACATGGAACTTAGGATATAATGGCGAAGGTACAGTGGTAGCTATTATCGACACCGGCATTGATCCAAGCCATAAAGATATGAAATTAACTAATCCAGATAAATCTAAGCTAAGCAGAGAAAATGTAGAAGATATTATTTCACAAGAAGGTCTTCCTGGTAAATGGTTTACAGACAAAGTTCCATATGGGTACAACTATATGGATAATAACTTAGAAATATTAGATCTTGGTCCAGATGCATCAATGCATGGTATGCATGTAGCTGGTATTGTAGGGGCAAATGGTGATGAAGATGGAATTAAAGGTATAGCACCTGAAGCTCAGCTTCTAGCCATGAAAGTGTTTGGGAACAATCCTTCTATGCCTTCAACTTTTGGAGATATTATTATTAGAGCAATAGATGATTCTGTAAAATTAGGTGCAGATGTTATAAATATGAGTTTAGGTTCAACTTCAGCTTTTGTTTTACCAGATGACCCAGAGCAACAGGCTGTAGCTAGGGCTGTTGAAAATGGGGTATTAGTATCGATTTCAGCTGGCAATTCAAATCATATAGGAGATGGATATAGCAATCCTTTGATTAAGAATCCTGATATAGGTGTTGTAGGTTCTCCAGGACTTACACCAGAATCTATACAGGTTGCTTCTATTGAAAATACACATATTAGAGCAGAAGCATTTGAATATATTGATGAAAATGATGAACCGCAATTAGCAGGATATATAATGGCAGGTTCTTATGATCCAGTGGAAGTATTTAATGGTCCTATAGAATATGTATATTGTGGACTAGGTGGAACACAGGAAGATTTTGAAGGAGTAGATCTTCAAGGCAAAATAGCATTAATACAACGTGGTTCATACTATTTCACAGACAAGATAATGAATGCTCAAAACAATGGAGCCATTGGTGTTATAGTTTTTAATCATGAGTCAGGTGGAGATGGCTTAGTTCACATGATGTATCCTGAAGAAGGAAAAATCCCAGCGGTTTTCATTGGACATTCTGACGGTTTAAAATTATTAGATTTAATAGAAAAAGGCAAAAATTTTGTTGAATTCAAAGGCGACAAAACAACAGTACTAAATCCTAACATTGGTAAGATGTCAGACTTCACTTCTTGGGGTGTAACTCCAGATCTTGGATTTAAACCTGAAATAACAGCTCCAGGTGGACAGATTTATTCAACTTTACAAGGTGATAAATATGGTATTATGAGTGGTACTTCAATGGCAGCACCACATGTATCAGGTGGAGCAGCTTTAGTGTTACAAAGAGTAGATGAAGAATTTGGATTGACAGGTATTGACAGAGTAAATATGGCTAAAAATATATTGATGAGTACTGCCAAGCCTAGTGTAGATAAGGGCTTATATAACGATTATTTTGGAGTAGGAAACTACACTTCACCTAGAAGGCAAGGTGCAGGTGTAATGGACCTTTATGCTGCAACTACTACACCAGCAGTTGTAACTTATAAGGAAACAGGATTAAGTAAAGTTAATCTAAAAGAAATAGGAGATGTAACAAGATTTACTTTAACTGTACAGAATTTCAGTGATCAAACTGTTAGTTATGCAGTATATGGTACTGTAGGTACAGATTTGACATTTGGTGTTGAGAACTTATTAGAAACACAAGGTGTATATAAAAATGGTACAATCAGTCCTGATGCACCTTGGACTGGCGAGTTCCCAATATCATTTGAACTTAGCGATGGAACAGTTGTTGACAATGTATATAATGTTTTAGAAGTACCAGCAGGTGCTTCGTTAGACTTTGATGTAACAATTGATTTGACAGATGCTGTAGATTGGGTATATAATGCGCCACTTAATGCAATATTCCCTAATGGTACATTTATCGAAGGCTTTGTTAGATTAGTTCCAACTGATGATAATGTGCCTGAATTAAGTATTCCATATGTAGGTTTCTATGGAGAATGGGATAAAGCGCCTATAATAGATGTTACAAATTATGATGCTAACGAAGATAATCAAGCATTCTATGGTTTAACAGTAATGTCTTGGTTAGATGAAAAAGAAGATGTCTATAGATTCTTAGGTTATACCCCAGATGGACCAGATAAGACAAAAATAGCTTTTTCACCTAATGGTGATGGAGTAGCAGATAGTATTATTCCTTTATTGTCATTCTTAAGGAATGCAAGGGAATTAGATATTAATATATTAGACAAAGATGGTAATAAGATTAGAGATTTAGCATATGAGGAATACATTAGAAAGAATTATTATGACAGTGGTAGAGGTACTGAGTTCTATGCTAAGGATAGTTGGATATGGGATGGTACAGCAAATAATAAATTAGTAGAAGATGGAGAATATATATATGAAGTTAAGACAAGAATTGATTACCCTGGTTCAGAATGGCAAAGTGTAGAATTCCCTGTAAGAATCGATACTGTACCACCAGTTATTGAAGAAGTAACATATGATAAAGATAATGATGTTATTGTTGTAAAAGCTAATGACGGAGATTATCCAATTTTGAGATATGAATTAATTGAGGACGGAGTAGTTCTAGAAGAATCAACAAAAGGAGAATTTGATGTTTCAAAATATGATGGTACACATGAAATGGTAGTTAGAGTTTATGATTGTGGTTGGAATTATGTAGATACACAACCTATAGTTGTAGGAGATAAAACAATACCATATATATTTATCGAAACTCCTGAGTACTTTGGTATATATAATACTCCTGAAATATTAGTTAAAGGTTCAGTAGTAGATAGTTCTGGGCTTGTAGAACTAAAAGTTAATGGTGAAGATGTTGAGTATGTATATAATGAAGAAACAGGAAATTATGATTTTGAAACTGTATTAGTATTACAAGATGGTATGCATGAAATAGATATAGAAGCACAAGATGCTGCAGGCAACTATATTAATTTTGAACATAAGATATTTGTTGATACTACAGCTCCAGTTATTAATGTAACAGAAGAACCAACCGATAGAATAGTAGACTACACAGTAGAAAGTGTAAATATATCTGCTGATATTACAGAAAACTTACCAGACTTACTTGTTAAAGTAAACGGTAATGTTGTAGAAAATATTTCACAAGACTGGTCATATTTCAAAGATTTAGAACCAGCTCATTATACAATAGAAAATTATGAAATAAACCTTGAATATGGTGACAATATAATAAGCATAGAAGCACAAGATGCTGCAGGTAACACAACATATAAAGAGTATAAGGTATATAGAAAGCAAGAAGGTGAAGAAGATCCTGTATTAGACCAAGAGATAGCTATCACTGAAGTATCAGTGACTCCAGATTCTGATATAAGCAGTGAAAGACCTGTAAATATTAAGGCAGAAGCAAATCAAGAAGTTGATTGGGAAGTAAGTATTGTAGATCCAAATAACGAAACTGTTGATGTATTTAGTGAAACTGGAACAACATTTGATATGAGTTGGAGTCCAGATGAATTCAAGAAACTAAATGGTGAATATAAAGTTATATTTAAGGCTACAAAAGGAGAAGAAGTTGCAACAGAAGAAGCAACATTCACAGTATATAATTATCCAATTAAGATAACAGATGTTGAAGTAATCAAACAAGGAGGATATGTAGCAATAGAGGCATCTATGGAAAACTTAGGACCTAACTCACAAAATCCAATGCTAGTTATTCAAGTAACTGATAACATGGGATATGTTGTAAATATTTCAACTGTACAAATGGATGGTTTACAATCAGGCCAAACAATTAAACTAAGTTCAGGATTTGGTGTAAAGAAAAATGGAACTTACAATGTAGATGTTTATGTATGGTCTGGTTGGGATGATACAACTTCACTTTCAAGTCCACAATCTACAACTTTTGTAATAAAGTAAGATTGAAAAACTAGGGGGGACTAGTCCCCCCTAATACAATAAGAGAAAAGGGGGCAGAAGGTTTGAAGAAATTTTTCTCTGTAATATTGATATTTACTATTTTACTTGCAAGTGCATTTTCGTCGACTGCAGCCAGTTCCCAATATGAGATTGATGTTAACTTATCTCAAGATAAACTTTTACCAGGAAGTGAAGTTGAGATTTTTGGTAAAGTAAAAGAAAATGGTAATGGATATTCAAATACACCAGTAAATATTGTTATAGAAAGAGAAGAAGATAAATTTAAGGTTTTTGTTAAAGAGATTATAACTGATTCAAATGGAGACTTTAACACTGTTTTTAAATTAAATGAAGATATAGATGGTGGTAAATATAATGTATATATAAATTCGGTTGGCTTAGTTAAAACTATGCAATTTACAGTAGAAAAAAGTGAATCAATATTAGAACTAGATAAAACAAAATATTATACAGGTGATAAGGTTAAAATAAGCGGAATAGCTTATCAAAATGGTGTGGTAAAACCGTATACGCCTGTTATAGTCAAGATTCTTTATGATGGTCAAGCCAAATTTGTAAAAGAGTTATTAACTGATAATGAAGGTAAGTTTAATACAGAATATAAGATGACTTCGTATCAACAAACAGGAATTTATACTGTTCAAGTTGAAATATTAGGTATTACAATTGAAAAAACTTTTGAAGTGGTTAAAAGATCTTCTTCTGGTGGAATAATTATTATACCATCACCACCACCTGTTACAGATAAAGATGAGGATAGTGGAAAGACAATAGAAGAAACAGAACAGGGCAAAGCAATCATTGAAGAGGATGAAAATGGTAATGTATCGGCTACATTTGAAATAGATAGCAAAAAATTAAAGGAGCAATTAGAAAAAGACAATCAGGACAAATTAATAATAAATGCTACAAGTGAAAAAAATGCTGATGAAATTACAGTAAACATAGATTCTGAGCTTATTACTGAAATTAGTACGAAAGGTAAAACTATAGAATTGGATACAGGTGAAGTTAAAATAGAGCTAAGCCCAGACACTTTACAATTAGAAAAAGATTCAAAAATAAGTTTTAATGTTAGAAAGCTTAAAAACGAAGAAGTTGATGGACACTTAAAGCAATTGGATACCAATAAATATTCAACAGTTTCAAGTATATTTGATTTTAAATTGACCCAAATCAAGGATGAAAATGAGACTAAATTAGACTTTAATAAACCACTTACTATAACAATTAATTATGATAAAGAGAAAGTAAAAGATAACAGAAAACTAGGAGTTTACTATTTCAATGAATCTACAAATACTTGGGAGTATGTTGGTGGATTACCAAGTGAAGATGGAACTATTACTTTTAAAACAGGGCATTTTAGTAAATATGTAACTATGGAATATAATAAAGTTTTTGCTGATGTAGATATTCCATGGGCTAAGGATGCGATAGAAGTTTTAGCAGCAAGACATATAATAAATGGTATAGATGAAGAGCATTATGCACCTAATTCTAATGTTACTAGAGCTCAATTTGCTAAATTATTAGTTTATGCATTAGATTTAGAGAAAGGTGAAAATGAAGTAACATTCGCAGATGTAGAAGGAGATATTTGGTATAAAGCTCCAGTAGAAATTGCTGCAAGTTTAGGTATAGTGAAAGGATATAATGGCTATTTTAATCCAGATGGAGAAATAACTAGAGAACAAATGGCTACAATGATAGTTAGAGCTATGAAGTATTTAAGTCCAGATGATGATTATAGTTCAGAATTATATTTTACTGATAAGGATGTAATTTCTGACTGGGCTAAAGATTCAGTTGGCATAGCTTATAATAAGGGAATTGTTAATGGTGTAGGGGGAAATAAATTTGCACCAAAAGAAACTGCAAATAGAGCACAAGCTGCAGTGATGATATATAGATTACTAGAGAAACTTAATAGAATATAAGAAAAATTCCTGGTGGGATATTCCATCAGGAGTTTTTCTTTTTTTAAAAGGATTTAAATAAATTTTATAGAATATTTCTAAATAGTTTATGACAGAAGGAGATGATAACATGCGATTAAAAAGAGTTTTGGCATTATTATGTGCTATTCTTATAGTTTTTTCTAGTGGTGTTATGTATGCAAATGCAGAAAAAACTCAAATCAAAGACTTAAATTACCTAAAACAAATAATTGAATATATCAAGGCAAATTATGCAGGAGACATTACAGAAGAAGAGCTAATAGAAGGAGCAATAGAAGGGGTTTTTAAAAAACTAGATAAATATAGTGATTATTATTCACCAGAAGAATTTAAAGAATTTAATACATCTGTATCAGGCAATTTTGGAGGAGTAGGAATTCAGATTACTGAAAAAGATGGATATATAACAGTAATAACGCCTATTGAAGGAACTCCTGGAGCAAGGTCTGGAATAAAGCCAGGAGATAAAATTGTTTCAGTAGATGATGTTGATATTAAAGGGGTATCAGTAAATAGAGCAGCATCATTGATCAGAGGGGAACCCGGAACACAAGTAAAATTGGGAATAATAAGAGAAGGCATAGATGATATTATTTATTTTAATATAACTAGAGAAATGATAAGAATAAACCCTATAACATATAAAATTATGGACAATGGACTAGGATATATAAAAATATCGCAATTTAATGGTAATACGTATGAGAATTTAAAGGATATATTAAAAATATTTGATGAGAAGAATATAGAAAAACTAATCATTGACTTAAGAAATAACCCTGGAGGATATCTTGACGAGGTTATAGATGTACTTAAATTCTTTGTTCCTAAGGGACCTATTGTTCATATTAAAAAGGCAGATGGAACTATCGAAACATATAATTCAAATTTAGACCTTCCTAAATATAAACTAGCAGTATTAGTTAATGGTGGTAGTGCTAGTGCATCAGAAATATTTGCAGGAGCAATTCAAGATTCAAAAGTAGGTACAATAATAGGAACTATGACTTATGGTAAAGGTACAGTACAATCAGTTGTACCTCTTGTAGATGGTGGAGGTATGAAGATTACAATTGCAGAATATCTAACTCCAAATATGAGAAAAGTTAACGAGGTAGGTATTAAACCAGATATAGTAGTAGAGAATACAGCAGAGCCTAAAGTTGATTTATCAAAAATCCCTACTTTAGATAAAACAAGAAAACCAACAGTTGGAGTTGTAGGATTAGATGTATTAGGAGCTGAAATGATACTACAAATATTAGGCTACAAAGTGAACAAACCAGATGGAATATTTGATGAAACAACATTTGAAGCAATAAAGAAGTTTCAAAAAGACCAAGGATTATATAGCTATGGAGTACTAGATTTTACTACTCAAGATGCTTTAACAAAAGCAATTAATGAATATGCAAAACCAGATAATGTAGATAAACAATTACAAAAAGCAGTAGAAGTGCTTTTGGAAAAATAAAATATATATAATAGAGTATAGTAAAAAAGGTATATAATTTCCTATGGATTATAGAGAAAAGCATGTAAGACTAACTTGCATGCTTTTTAATTGTTATTTTAAGTATAATCTGTATTATCAAAACATTGACATATTTCTTAACGTAAGATAAAATACTATAGTTATGTAAGTATAAGACAAGAAAAAACTTTACATATAGAGGACATATAAACTATGTTATTCTATGCATTTTCAAAAAGGAGGTCGTCAAATGCCAACCAAATATATCTTCATTACAGGCGGTGTGGTATCTTCTTTAGGAAAAGGGATAACTGCTGCATCTCTTGGACAATTATTAAAAAGCAGAGGACTGAAAGTTACTATCCAAAAATTTGACCCTTACATCAATATTGATCCAGGAACTATGAGTCCATATCAGCACGGTGAAGTATTTGTAACAGATGACGGAGCAGAAACTGACTTAGACTTAGGACACTATGAAAGGTTTATAGATATAAACCTAAGCAAAAACAGCAATGTTACAACAGGCAAAATCTATTGGTCTGTAATTAAAAAGGAAAGAAAAGGTGATTACTTAGGAGGGACAGTTCAAGTAATCCCTCATATTACAAATGAAATCAAAGAAAGAGTATTTAGAGTTGCAAAAGAAAAAGAAGTAGATGTAGTTATAACAGAAATAGGTGGTACAGTAGGCGACATAGAGAGTTTACCATTTTTGGAAGCTATAAGACAAATAAAGTATGATGTAGGTAGAGAAAATGTAATGTATATTCATGTTACATTAGTGCCATACTTAGCTAAAGCAGGAGAACTTAAGACTAAACCAACTCAACATAGCGTTAAGGAGCTTAGAAGTATAGGTATACAGCCAGATATAATAGTATGCAGAACTGAAAAACCACTTACGCAGGAGATAAAACAGAAAATAGGTTTATTCTGTAATTTAGACCATAACAATGTTGTACAGAACCTAGATGCAGAGACACTATATGAAGTACCGCTAATGTTAGAAAAAGAAGGGCTTCCTCAGATGGTTATAAAACATCTAGGGCTTGAATGCACAGAACCAGATCTTACTGAATGGAAAGAGATAGTAGATAGACTTAAAAATCCAAAAGGAAAAGTGAAAATTGCATTAGTAGGAAAATATGTTGAGTTAAAGGATGCATATATTTCTGTAGCAGAAGCATTAAGACATGCAGGTATAGCAAATGAAGTAGAAATAGATATAGACTGGATTCACTCAGAGCAAATTGATGAAAATAATTGTGATGAACTTTTAAAAGATGCTGATGGTATTTTAGTACCTGGTGGTTTTGGAGATAGAGGAATAGAAGGTAAGATATGTGCAATAAAATATGCAAGAGAAAACAAGATACCTTTTCTAGGAATATGTCTAGGTATGCAAATGGCAGTAGTAGAGTTTGCAAGAAATGTAGTTGGGCTTAAAGGTGCACATAGTTCGGAGCTTGATCCAGATACAAAATTCCCAGTTATAGATATTATGCCAGAACAGCAGGATATAGAAGAAATGGGCGGAACAATGAGACTAGGTCTATATCCATGTAAATTAGCTGACGGAACTAAGGCTAAAGAGGCTTATAAGGAAGAATTGGTATATGAAAGACATAGGCATAGATATGAGTTTAGCAACGAATTTAGAAACAAACTAGCAGAAAAAGGATTAGTTATAAGTGGAATTTCGCCAGATGAGAGATTAGTAGAAATAATAGAGTTAAAAGACCATCCATGGTTTGTAGCTTCACAATTCCATCCAGAATTCAAATCAAGACCAACTCGCAGCCATCCACTGTTTAGAGAGTTCATCAGAGCGGCTATTAATAATAGCCGCTAGGTACTGGATACTTGGTACTGGAGATTAGAAAAAGATTATGCTGAAAAGAAGGTATTTCTTCTACTGATGAAGAAATACCTTTTATTATTCTTAATTTTAAAATATAGATTTTATTAAGAGGTGAGGCAATTGGGAATTATAAAAAGTTAGATGTGTATAATCTAGCACATGAACTCACAATAAATATATACAAAATAACAAGATGCTTTCCAGATGATGAAAAGTTTTCACTAGTATCGCAACTTAGAAGAGCTTCTTTATCAATACCTACAAATATAGCTGAAGGCAGTGGACAGCTTAGTAAAGTTAATTATATAAGATTTTTAGGAATAGCACGTGGGTCTTCATTTGAAGTAGAGTATCTGTTAAAGCTTTCAAAAGATTTTGGATACCTTAATGAAGAATACTACAAACAACTTAACCAACAAAACGAAAGTATTCTTAGAATGTTAAATGGATTAATCAAATCACTAAAAGGTTAACTGACTAAAGTACCCAGCACTTAGCACCCAGTACCCAGTATCTAACACAAGTACCTAGTACCCAGTACCAAGTACCAGATTGCAATTTTATTGCAATCAAAATGTAACACAACTGTAATGGTAAACAACTTTGCTTTAATATATAATAGGTAATGTAAGTAGGACAAATAAAATTACACAATATTACAGTTTTATTACAATAAAATATGTCTCATTGACTGATTATCTAGTCAGTGCTATAATTAGGTATATGATGCAGGTATTGTCTAAAAAACCTGCTTCAAAATTATGTTAGGCTGGTTTAGAAGAAGTTACAGTCTAACTACATATTTACTTTATTTTAACTTCTTCATATCAAAATCAAAAATACAAAAAGGAGGAGGACTTTGACAATGAAGAAGGTTTTATCTTTAGTTCTAGTACTTGCATTAGTACTTGGAACATTCAGCTTCGCTTTAGCTGCTCCTAGCACACCTGATTATACTGAAGCTGGAAGCTTATTAAAAGATTTAGGTGTGTTAACAGGAGACGCAAGTGGCGACTTAATGTTAGACAAAGAGTTAAAGAGACAAGACATGATAGTTTTATTAAGTCGTCTAATGGGAAAAGAAGATGTTGCTAAAAACTTCCCATTTGCACCAACATTTACAGATGTTGAGGATCCTTTCTACGCTCCATACATAGCATGGGCGCAAGCAGAAGGGATCACAAATGGTATAGGTGATAATTTATTTGGATTTAATCAAAAATTAACTGTTGCTCAACTTCAAACATTCTTATTAAGAGCTTTAGGATATGAGAATGCTTGGGAGAATAGAGCACAATTAGTAGAACAAGCAGGTTTAATGGCTGGTTTAACAGCAGAAGATAATGCTGTTGCTTCAAGAGGATTAATGGCAGCTGTAACAGTTAATACTCTTAAAGCTACTGTAAATGGAAAAGACAAAACTTTAGCTGCTGAATTAAACTTACAATTACCAAAAGAAATAGTTTCATTAGCAGCTGTTGAAGCTACTGCAAAAGTAGGAGAAGCTGTTGAATTACCAGCAACAGTAACTGCTACTTATGATGATGGAACAACTGCTGACGTTGCTGTAACTTGGGCTGCTGTTGATACAAGCGCTGCAGGTACAGTAACTGTAGAAGGTACTGTAGAAGGTACTGAAATTAAGGCTGTTGCTACTGTAACAGTAGAAGAGCCAGAATTAGCAGTTGAATCAGTAACTGCTACAAACTTAAAAGAAGTTGTAGTTAAATTCAACAAAGCTGTAGATGCTACAGAAGCAGCTAAAACTGATAATTATAGTGTAAAAGACAACACTGTTGCATTAGCAACTGTTGCTGATGATAATATGTCAGTAACATTAACATTAGGAACAGCTGTTGCTCAACAATCTGATATAGAAGTGACTGTTAAGAAGGCTTTAGGATTATCAGATGATGTTACTATGACTGTATCTAATGTAATTGATGTTACAATTCCTGTAGCTGAATCAATCAAGTTAACAGGACCTAAGACTTTCGAAATTACATTTAGTGAGCCAGTACAAGAAGATGGTACAAATGCGAAAGTTTTAGTAGAAAATGGAGTATATGGAGTTGCTTCAAAAACATTATCTACTGATGGAAGAACTTTAACTGTTACTTTAAGTGCTAGTTCATTAGCAGAAGGAAACTATGAAGTAAAAGTTAGTGGATACAAAGATTTTGCTAACTTTGCGGCAATGACAAAAACTTTCACTTTAGCATATGCTAAAGATACAACAATTCCAACTGTTACATTAAAATCAGCAACTCAAACTGAAGTAAAAGTTGAGTTTGATAGACCAGTTTATATTGAAGGAACTACAAATCCATTAACTGTTGATTATTTCTATCACACTTATAGCGCTTGGAAACCATACAGTGTAACAACTACTGATAATAAAGTTTATACTTTACAGTTTAAAGATACTGATGACAATACAGTAGACCCAATCTTACCAGAAGGTAATGTAGTGATTACTGTTCTTTACTCAGCTAACGATAAAGCTGTTGAAGATGCTTGGGGCAACAAGATGACAGAAGATGTTAAACTTGTTGCAACAATTGAAGCTGACAATACAGCTCCAACAGTTGAAAAAGTAGAAGCTACAGCTGAAGATACTATAGAAGTAACATTCTCAGAGGATGTTAACACTCCAACTTCAGCAAACTTTGTAATCAAAGATTCAGAAGCTAAAGAAATTAGCCAAACTATCAGTAATATAGCTTATGATAGTGAAAAATATGTTGCTACTTTAACATTATCATCTAAGTTATCAGGTGGTAACTATACAATAGAAGTTAAAGATATAACAGATAAAGCATTAGCAGCAAACAAAATTACTGCTGTAACATTGTCATTCACAGTGACTGATAAGACACCACCTACAGTTTCTTCAGCAGTATATGTTGACAATGCAAGTGGAGACGACTATGTATATGTAACTTTCAGTGAGTCAATGGCTACTTCTGGAGAAGGTTCAATATTAGATAAGAACAACTATAGATTATATGATGCTTCAGCAAGCAAAGACATTGAACTTCCAACAGACGCTAAAGTAGAACTATTCGGAAGCGATAAGAAAGTTAAGATAACATTACCAGATGGTACTGACTTTAGCAATGATGTACTAAGAGTTGGTAGAGTTGCAGATGCTCAAGGTAACTTTATAGTTGCTTTCCAAACAGATGTAACTTGGTCACCTGATGCAGCTCCACAAGTAACAGCTGTTAACTTCATAGACAAGAATAAGATAGAAATTACAGTAGATAGAATATTAACTACTGTAGTAGCTGACGGATTCACAGTAACTGATGGAACATATACTGCAGAATTAGCAGCTATATCATTTACAACTGATGATGATGCTGGTACTACTACAATTACTGGTACTTTAAAAGCTGAAGTAGCATTAAGTGGTCCAGCAGACGATATTTCAAACTATCAATTAAATGTAGTTGCTGATAAGATTCAATCAGAAACTGGTAAGTATATGGCAGCTAGCACAATAGGATCATTCGGAGACAAATACGCACCAAGCTTCAGTGCTATAGCTGATTCAGCGACTGCAGATCAATTTACTATTACATTCGATGAAAACATCGTAGTTAATACAAATGAATTAGCAGCGATTGAATTAGTAATAGTAGATAAAGATGGTAAGACATTAACAGCTATATCAGATTACACTGTAAGCGTAAATAATGATACAATGACAGTTACTTTAGTTGGTGACTATGCTGGTTATACTGGTAAGTTAACAGTTTCAACTAAAGACACTGTAAACTACATTAAAGACGCTGCAGGTAACGTAGTTAATGCATTTGCTGATAAAGAAGTAACTATAGAATAATATTCAATATAGTTAAGAAAGAGCCAACCTTAAGGTTGGCTCTTTTTATATCTATTTAAATTGCTTCAAAATACATTTGATGGTAAAATATAGTTATAAATTTTAAATGCAAATGAAAGGAGGAGGGCAGTGAGAAGACTATTATCTATACTTATAGTGTTAACAATAATTATATCTGGTTTCTATATAAATGCAGAAAAAGAGAATGTAATCACATTTGAAAAAGCGAAGTTAGAGCTTATTAAAAATAACAGAACATTAAAGAAACTAGATTATATACAAAGAAAAGCACAATTACAGTATAACAAGGCAGTAATAGCTTCAAAAAATATAGATATTAGTGGTTTAAAAGAAGAGCTAGCTAAATTCTTTATGAAGCTAGACAAATATGACGAGATGCTTATGATAATGCAAAGAGATTTTTTTCCCAAGCAGATGAAATATTATTGGTTATCTTCATATGACAATAAAATTATAACAGAAAAAAGTTTGATAATAGGATTAAGAGATTTGTATTTAGCTTTATACAATGCAAAGTTTGATATTAATATAAAACAAGAAAAGCTAAATTTAGCTAAAGAAAAGTATAATCAAGATAAAACAAAGTATATGCAAGGTTTAATAACAGAAAATGAGCTTGAAGAAGTTAATTATAGTCTGCAAAAGGCAGAAAAAGAATTAATTATTGCAAAAAGAGATTTGGAAAATATCACGAGAAGCTTAAATTCATATATAGGAGTGCCTTTAAATACAACTTACGATGAAGTTATATTTAAAGAAAATTTGAGATATATGGATTTAAAACCTGTTGAATATTATATAGAAAAAGCATTGAATGAAAGACTCGAGATTAAGAACCTAGAAAAGCAAATTGAACTCAAAGAATTAGAAAAAAGTATACTCGAGAAAAATGATGTACATAAGATATATACTCAAGCTAGAAAGGATCACGAAAATGTAGTAAGAGACATTCAAAATTTAAATCTAAAACTAGAGAAAGCAAAATATGAGATTGAGAATGAAATAAAAACTGCTTATATAGACATAAAAAAGGAAGTAAATAATCTTAATAATTTACAGCGAATGCTACAGCTCCAAAAGAGGAAGCTCAAAGCTCTTAAATCACAATATTATCAAGGTATGATACCTAAGATTTATATTAAAGAATTAGAAATTTCAATAAAAGAAATGGAAAACAGTTTAAAAATTATAAAATATAACTATAATACTAAGATGTTAAAACTTGAATATGCATCTGGTATCGGACCGGCTTACGGAAAGGTGGGTGTTAGATGAAAAGAATAGTTAGTATTATAATTTGTATATTACTTGTTGGTATTACAATAGTGTATGCTATAGGAGATAATTTAATATTTACAGTGCAAGACGCTCAAGAAACTGCTAAGATGAACAGCAAACAGATAAAAATAGATGACCTTGAAATAAAAACTAAGCAGAGTGAACTAGAAGAAGCTAAAGACGAGGCAAAAGAAAAAGGTGGTAGACCTGGAAGAACTATTTCACAGACTTTAGATAACTTAATTATTGGAAAAGTTAATCCTTTGATTGCAGAAACTAATTTAGAAATAGCTAGAATGAATAAAGATAATAATATTAAAGAATTAAAACTTAATGTATATAAATTAACTCAAGAGATTTTACTAACTCAAAAAGAATTAGATATTGAGAAGCAGAAATTAATTATTTTACAAGAAAAATATGAGATTAATAAAGCTAAATTTACTGAAGGGAATATAACTAATAACGACTTATTTAATTTTGAATACGAAATAGATAGTAAAGAAATAAAAATAAGAGAGATAGAACAAAATATTACAACCTTAAGTCTTGAATTAAAGAAACTATTGGATTTACCACTTGATGAAAATATAATAGCTATAAATGATGAGCTTAAAGCAGAAGTTTTAAAAGACTTTGATATTGAAAGTTCTATATCTAAAGCTTTAGAAAGTAATATTTCTATATATGAAAAATCACAAAATGTTAAAGCCAAAGAATTAACTTTAGAATTAACTAGTAAATATTATAATGAAGGAGATTCAAGATATAACGAAGCGAAATATGACATGGAATCTGCAAAGGTAGACCTAGAAGACACAAAAATAAATTTAGAGGTAGATATAAGGAATAAATATAATGAATTACAAAATTTAAAAGATCAGTTAGAGCTTGCTGAAAAATATTTTGATTTAATAAGCAAAAATGTAAAAATAGCTAATACAAAATATGAAAGTGGCACTATTAGCAAATATGAGCTATTACAATTAAAAGAGAAAATGTTAGATGCGACTTATCAAAAGTATTTAGCAATATATAATTATAATATAGCTAAACAAGAATTATTAAATATGGTAGATTAGACAGAGACTATACTCTGTCTTTTTTGTACCCAAAACGCTATTATAGCAGGAATTTCACGTAAAAGAAAGAATAATATACCTAGTAACTAAAAACTAAAGGGGTTGGTTTTATGAATTTAAAAAAAGCAAGATTTATGAAGTTATTTACTCTAGTTTTTGTAGTAGTAATTTTACTAGGTAGTACATCTTCATATGCTCAAATATTTACAGATGTTCCTGATGATTTTTGGGCTTTAGAGTACATAAAAAAGGTAAAAGATTTAGGGATTATTACAGGGTATCCTGATGCTACATTTAAACCTTATACAGAAGTAACAAGAACGCAGGCTTTGGTTATGATTGCAAGATTGTTCAAGACAGATGAAGATAGCATTAATGAAATAAAAGCTAAATATAAAGATTTATTAAATGAATTAAATGTGGAAAATTGGGCACAAGATGGAATAGCAGTAGCTTTAGATAAAGGCATAATATCTGAATCAGTTTTAAGAGAATTTTATATAAGTGGAAAAGCAAAAGAGCCTGCTACAAAGGATGAAATATGTATATACTTAACTAGAGCTATGGGGTTAGAAGAAGAATTGAAAAGCAGCCAAAAAATAATAGTATTACCTTTTAAAGATGCAGAGGTAATACCTCCTCAAATTGCACCATACGTAGATATGATGATACAAAAAGGAATAATTAATGAAAAAGGAGATTCAGAAGGTAAATTTAACCCAAAAGCACCTATGAATCGTGCAATTATGGCAAAAGTACTTTCAATAGCTTATGATTATATTAAAGATAATCAAGATGCTAGTGCAAATAATAATGATAATCAAATAAATGCAGATAATAATACGGAAAAGACTGTAGAAGTATCAGGAGTTATTGCAGATATATTAAATGCTACTAATGAGACTTATATTGTAATAGAAGATGAAACAAAGAAAAAGAGTGTATATAAATTAGACCCAGAAACTTCAATATTATTAGATGATGAAAAGGTGAGCATAGAAGATTTAAGTACAGGATTAGAAGTTAAGCTCAATATAACAAAAGATAATAAAGTAAAATCAATTACTGGAAAGAGTATAGAAGAACATATCAAAGGTACTGTTAAATTTATAAGTTTTATATCACCAGCAAAATTAACTGTAGAATATAATTTGAATGATGAGATTAAGAATGCTACATATTTTGTATCTGATGAAGCTAGTATTACTTTAGATGGTAAGGAAGCATTTTTATATCATATTAGAGAAGGAGATAGAGTTGATTTAGAAATTAGAAACAAAAAAATAGTTAAGATAGTAGCTGAAAGTAAAAATAAACATATAAATGGTGTCTTAAAAGAAATAAAATATGATAAGGAACCTATCTTAGTTATTGAAAATAGTGAAAAAGGTATACTAGAATATCCTATTGCGAATAAAGCTGTAGTAACTAGAAATAGTAATAAAATAGATTTTGTAGATTTAAAAATTGGCGATAAAATAGAAGTTGACCTTACATACGATATAATCACAGAGATAAAAGCAGTTTCAGTAAGGAGTGAAGATAAGGGTACTATAAGGTCTATCTTCATATCATCAACACCAGAAATAACTTTAGTAAATGAAGATGGTGAAGAAAAGACATATTTAGTTTCAAAGGATGCTTCTATAGAAATATCAGGAGACAAGAAAAGCATTTATGATTTAAGATTAGGACACTATGTAACTGTAGAAGTTGAAAGTAATGAGATTGTTTCTTTAAGGGCAGAAGTTAAAGAATTAAATGATAAATATGTAGGTAATATAGCGTATATAAATGGTGACATTGGACTTATTGTTATCGAGCAAAATAGTGGAGATTATAAAGAATTATACATTACTGAACAAACAAAGTTTATAAAATCAGATACTACAAAAATTAATATAAGTTCACTTGCTGTAGGAGATGAGGTTATAGCTTTTGGTAAAGAAAATAGCGGTGTATTTGGAAAATTCATTTGTGATACGATTCTTTTAGTAAAATAATTGAGTTTTATACAACTTTATATTCTATTTAATTATTATTTTATATTTTTAGCCCTTTCATACCAAGCTTTAAAGGGTCGGTATGAAAGGGCTATTTTGTAAAAATTTGTAGAAAAATGTTTAAATGTATTAAAAAAAGTACAAAAATATCCGATTATATATATGAACGCACTCTAAAAAATTAGAGTAATTAGGAAAGGAGGCTTATGATATGAGAAATTTAAAAAGTTTAATATCTATTTTACTAGTAATGCTGTTGGTTATAATAAGTCCTGTTTTAAGCCTAGCAGACAATGAGAAAAAGGATAATGTAAAAGATGAAGGAAAGTTATTTGAACAGTTTAAGGAAGATAATGATGGAGAATATGACAAAGAAGAGGTAAAAGACAAAGAAGAGGTAAAAGACAAAGAAGAGATAAAAGACAAAGAAGAGATAAAAGACGAAGAAGAGATAAAAGATGAAGAAGAGATAAAAGATGAAGAAGAGGTAAAAGATGAAGAAGAGGTAAAAGATGAAGAAGAGATAAAAGATGAAGAAGAGATAAAAGATGAAGAAGAGATAAAAGATGAAGAAGAGATAAAAGATGAAGAAGAGATAAAAGATGAAGAAGAGATAAAAGATGAAGAAGAGATAAAAGATGAAGAAGAGATAAAAGATGAAGAAGAGATAAAAGATGAAGAAGAGATAAAAGATGAAGAAGAGATAAAAGATGAAGAAGAGATAAAAGATGAAGAAGAGATAAAAGATGAAGAAGAGATAAAAGATGAAGAAGAGATAAAAGATGAAGAAGAGATAAAAGATGAAGAAGAGATAAAAGATGAAGAAGAGATAAAAGATGAAGAAGAGATAAAAGATGAAGAAGAGATAAAAGATGAAGAAGAGATAAAAGATGAAGAAGAGATAAAAGATGAAGAAGAGATAAAAGGTGAAGAAGAGATAAAAGATGAAGAAGAGGTAAAAGATAAAGAAGAGATGAAAGACGAAGAAGAAGTGAAAGATAAATTAGAAAAAGAGAAAGATACTATAGAAGAGAAGAAAGACCAGCTTGAACAGAAAAAAGAAACCTTAGAGGAAGAGTATGAAAAGGCAGTAGAAAGTGGAAACTTTGAGTTAGCAGAACAAATAAAACAACAAATGCAACAAATCAAAACAGAAATGGATTCTGTCAAAAAAGAAATAAAGCAGATCAAAGAAAAAATGAAAGAAATTATAAGAAATAAATATACACAGGAAGAATTAGAAAAACTTAAGAAAGTAGCTGAAGAGCTTGAGAACCAATATGAAGGGTATACAGTATTACCAGTCGAAAATATCATTACAAAAGGCGTTGAACTAAAATTTGATGTGCCTCCAGTAATAAAAGATGGTAGAACTTTAATTCCTGTAAGGGCGATATCAGAAGGATTTGGAGCAGAAGTCTTATGGAATAAAGATGAACAGAAAGTAACAATAATTAAAGATGGAAAAGAAATTATTCTAAAAATAGGTAGTAAAGTAGCATATGTAGATGGAGATGAAGTAGAAATAGACACGTATCCTGAAATTTTGAACGATAGAACCATTGTTCCATTAAGATTTATTGCTGAAACTCTTGGGTTAAAGGTTGAGTGGGATAGTGAAACTGAAACAATAGAGATTGACAAAGAGCCAGTACAAACTGAATTAGAACAGGATACTCAACAGTTACAAGATACAGAACAGAATACAGATTATGTTCAAGATATGAATAATTTATAGGATAATAATATATAGGATATAGAAACCACTTTAAAATTGATTTAAAAATAAAGATTTTATTCTACTTACCCCAAAAAATAAAAACACCCTCCGAATATATATAACAAAAGAAAGATAAGGAGGGTGTTTGTTGTGTTTAAAAAGATAGTATCTTTAGTAGTAGTTTTTACTATGTTGTTCTCAATGACTATTTCAGTTTCATTCGCAAAGGGTTGGGACAAAGAGAAAAAATGGAAAGAAGAAAAGTTTTTCAAAAAAATTAATGCAGTAATGTTAAGAAATAAGGTATTTGATGACTTAGAAGACTATCCATGGGCTAGAAAAGCTATTGAAAAAATGGCAAAAAAAGGCCTTATTAAAGGATATGGTGGAGGTATATATGCTCCTAGAAAACCTGTTACAAACTTAGAAACAATAATAATGTGTTTAAGAATAATGGGATGGCAAGATCAAGCAAAATTAGTAAAAGCACTTCCTAAAAAGTATAGAGGTAAAAAAGTAGGCGAATGGGCAAAAGGTTATATAAAGGTAGCGTACGAAAAAGGAATACTTGATGATGTAGATATGATGTATTTCAATCCACAAGGACCAGCTAAAAGACATCAAGTTGCAAAATATGTAATAAGAGCAATAGGTTATGAAGAAGAAGCATTAAAGCACATGAAAGATGAGTTACCATTTATTGATGCTCCAGCAGTGCCATTAGGTTCAGTTGGATATATATATTTAGCTAATGAGTTAGGGTTAATGAAAGGAGACCCTCAAAAAAGATTTAATCCTATGGGTACCATGACTAGAGCTGAAATGGCAGTACTATTTTCTAGATTAGATGACAAAGTAGACAGTAATGTAGATGACAAAGAGATAATAGGGGTAGTTGATGGAATATATGAAAGAAATTTAGCACTTAGAATAGATGGAGAATTAAGATTTTTCATTGTAGATGAAAATGCTATAATCTATGATGCAGAAAAAAGAATAGATCTTTCAGATATTAAGAAAGGATATAAAGTAAAAGTAGAATTACAAAATGGTAAAGTGGTATACATAGAAGTTCTAAAAAATAGGGATTTTGTTCAAAAAATAATAACAAGATATACAGGCCAAGTAAAGGAAATATCTAAAGTAGAGCCTAGAAGAATAGCTATTAAAGTAAAACAGATGCTTGCTATATTTGATGTTTTAAAAGGTGCTAAAGTTAAATTTAAAGGTGAAGAAGGAAGATTTGAGGATATTAATATAGGAGATACAATTACAGTAATAGTTGATAAGCAAAATAGAATAAGAGAAATTTTCGTTCATAGAGAAGGCGTTGGAATTGTGGATCAAGAGAAAATAGATGATGTAGAAGAAATAGATGAGATAGATGAACATGAACAAGAAATGGATCAAAAAGAAGAATATGAAATAGAAGGTTTTTTAACAGCAATAAATGAAAATAGTATAGAAGTAACTGTATCAAAAGAAGTATATGAGTTTGATGTAGATAAGGATGTTAAAATTAAAATAGAAGATGAAGAAGCTGATTTAACAGACCTTGTAGAGGGAATGGAAGTAGAAGTTAAGATTGAAGATGGAAAAGTGAAATCAATAAAGGCTGAAGAACTAAAATCAGAGATAGAAGGAAAGATAATCGCTATAACTAATTATGATTCTGGAATAAAATTAACAATTCAAACTGATAATGAAGAATATGAGTATATGATTAGTGAAGATGTTGAAATAGAAGCAGATGAAGAAGATGATATAACAATTGATGATTTAGAAGTTGGACTAGAAGGAGAATTTAAGATTGTTAATAACTTAATAGTAAAGATTTCTATTGAAGATTAAATTTAAAGCGGCCAAATGACTTTGGTCGCTTTTTGTGTATAAATTTAAAAAAATTTTCACAGAAATCATTAGATTAGAAGGAATAATTTAACATATGTAGAATATATTATTTATTAATAGGTTACAGGGGGGAGTTTTTTGAGAAAATGCAGACTTCTCTGTGTTGATGACCAGGCAGGGATAAGAATTTTGTTAGGAGAAATTTTTAAAAACGATTATGATGTTTTATCGGTAGGAACAGGTGCTGAAGCAATAGAAATGATAAATGACTTTAGACCTGATGTTGTAATATTAGATATGAAGCTTCAAGATATGGATGGTGAAGAGGTATTAAAAAATATACGAAGAATTAATGAGAGTATTTGTGTAGTAATACTTACAGGTTATGATGACATAACACAAAATAGTGACTTTGATGTATTTAAGCCAGATATGATTGTTCAAAAACCTTTTGATGTATTCGAACTAAAAGAAGAGATCAATTTACTAATGACAGAATATTTTGTTGTAGTGGCTGGTTAAAAGAATAATGAGTCTTATCAAAATTAAAGCGGCAATTTGTCGCTTTAATTTCTTGTAACAAATTGTCTTTATCTTCAGAAATTTAGTATAATTTAATTAGATATAAAAGTTATAGATCGTTGCCGGCTTTTCGTCTTTCGAATAGTAAATGGCGATTAGTGAATGACGAACAGCCAAAAATTAATTAAGGGGTGAGGAATATGGAAAAAGCTATGATAAGAGTTAGAATGAGTATGCATGATGCACACTATGGGGGCAATTTAGTAGATGGTGCTAAAATGCTTCAATTGTTTGGGGATGTTGCTACTGAGCTTCTTATAAGACATGATGGAGATGAAGGGCTTTTTGCAGGATATGAAGAAGTAGAATTTACAGCACCTGTTTATGCAGGAGATTATATTGAAGCAGTAGGTGAAATAATTAAAGTTGGAAATACATCAAGAAAAATGAAATTTGAAGCAAGAAAAGTTATAGTTCCAAGACCAGATATAAATGAGTCAGCATGTGATGTTCTTGAAAAGCCAATAGTAGTTTGTAGAGCAGTAGGGACTTGTGTTGTGCCAAAGGACAAGCAAAGGAGGAAAGAATAATGCAAAAACTTATAATCACAGCAGCGTTAACAGGTGCAGAAGTAACAAGAGAGCAGCAACCAAATCTTCCAATTACACCAGAAGAAATAGCAGAGGCTGCATATGAATCTTACATGGCAGGAGCGTCAATAGTTCATATACATGCAAGAGATAAAGATGGAAACCCAACACAAGATTATGAGGTATATAAAGAAATAAAGGAACGAATAGAGGCTAAATGTCCTGTAATATTTCAGCCTTCTACAGGTGGTGCTGTGTGGCATACACCAGAGGAAAGGCTTCAACCTGTTGAATTAAGGCCTGAGATGGCCACACTAAGTTGTGGTACATGTAATTTTGGACCAGATGTATTTATGAATTCACAAGAATATATGGAAAAGTTTGCAAAGAGAATGAAGGAGTTAGGTGTTAAACCTGAGCTCGAAATATTTGAAAGAGGTATGATAAAAAATGCTTTAACTTTAGTTAAGAAAGGTTTAATTGATGAACCGCTTCATTTTGACTTTGTTATGGGTGTTCCAGGTGCAATACCAGGTGAAATAAGAGATTTATTATACTTAGTTGAAAGTATACCTAAAGGTTCGACTTGGACTGTTGCTGGTATAGGTAGATATGAATTACCACTGGCAACTGCTGCTATACTACTAGGTGGACACGTTAGAGTAGGTTTTGAAGATAATATATATTATAAAAAAGGTGAATTAGCTAAATCAAATGCACAATTAGTAGAGAGAATAGTTAGATTAGCACATGAATTAGGACGAGAAGTAGCTACGCCAGATGAAGCAAGAGAAATATTGAGTATTAAAAGATAGTAAACGGCTTATTTAAGCCGTTTTTTAAATTGCAAAACTATCAAAGAAGGATTTATAAAACAAATGAAGAATAAACTAAGGAGGGAGGTGTACGGCTTTGCTAATCGATTCTAATATTGCTATTGCAATTAGGTGTGATATATGTGGAGAAATTACCATACATGATGTTTCATTGTTTGATTTTAGCAGAAGTAAAAAAATAAATTTAGAATGTGAGTGCGGGCAGTCTAGCGCAATAATAAAAACGAAGGATTATAAAAGTTTTTGGATAGAATTATTTTGCTTTGCTTGTCAGGATATTCATGTCTTTAAATACAGTTTACGAAAATTACTAAAAGGTAAAATAATTGCTAGATGTATAGAAACGGGAATTGAAATATCTTTTATAGGGAAAAATGATGATATAAAACAATTAGTAAAAGAATATGAAAAGGATTCTGAAGAAATCTTAAATGAATTAGGATTTTATGACTACTTTCAGAATTTTGATATTATGATGAAAGTTATAAATAGAATTAGAGAAATGGATAATGAAGGTAGGGTATTTTGTGATTGTGGCTCAGACAATATACAGACAGATTTATATCCTGATAGAATAGAGTTAAGATGCATAGAATGTGGCAGTGTACATTTGATTTATGCTGAAACAGAGGAGGATTTAAAGAAAGTATTAGAATGTGCAGAAATACAGATGCATAAGTACTCTTTTCAATGTATAGACAGTAGGTTTGGGAATAATGATAGGAATAAGAAAGGGTAATATGGGTACTAGGTACTGGGTGCTGGGTACTGGGAACAAAAAATAGAGGACAGGGAACAGAGAACAGGGTACAGGGACAAAAAACTAAAAATTGAAAATTGGGTACTGGGTGCTGGACAAATAATTATGTGGATAAATAGAGACTAATCTATTATAATAGTATGTGTTAAATATAGAAGGAGGGATATAAATGTTAGTATCAGGAAAAGAGATTCTTTTAGATGCTCACAAGAAAGGGTATGCAGTAGGAGCATTTAACGTAAACAACATGGAAATAGTTCAAGCTATTATTGAAGCTGCTAAAGAAACAAATTCACCTGTAATACTACAGGCTAGCCAAGGTGGATTAAAGTATGCAGGAGTTGAATACATAGCAGCTATGGCTAAGGTAGCAGCTGAAAGTGCTAAAGTACCTGTAGCTATTCATTTAGACCATGGTACAGATTTTGTACAAATAATGAAATGTATAAGAAATGGATTTACTTCAGTAATGATAGACGGTTCAAAGTATCCACTAGAAGAAAATATCGCTATAACTAAAAAAGTTATAGAAATTGCACATGCTGTTGGAGTATCAGTTGAGGCAGAGCTTGGCAAAATTGGTGGTACAGAAGATGATATAACAGTAGATGAAAAAGATGCTACTTATACTGATCCAGACGAAGCTGAAAGATTCGTAAAAGAAACAGGTGTAGACTATCTTGCAATAGCAATAGGAACTGCACATGGTCCATACAAAGGAGAACCTAAACTAGATTTTGATAGATTAAAAGTTATAAAAGAGAGATTAAATATGCCAATAGTACTTCATGGTTCATCAGGTGTACCTGAGGAAAGTATCAAAAAAGCAGTTAGCCTTGGGGTTAATAAAATTAATATAGATACAGATATTAGAATGGCATTTAATAAAGGAGTAAGAGATTTTGTAAATAATAATCCTAATGTATATGATCCAAGAAAAATATTAGGTCCTGCTAGAGAAGAAATGAAAAAAGTAATAATCGAAAAGATGATAATGTTTGGTTCAGCTGGTAGAGCCTAAAAAATTGGAGGTGCAATATGAAGCTCTTTATCGATACCGCTAATATTGATGAGATTAGAGAAATAAACGACTGGGGTGTAATTTGCGGAGTTACTACAAATCCTTCTCTTATTGCAAAAGAAGGTAGAGATTTTAAAGAAGTAATAACAGAGATTACAAGTATTGTAGACGGCCCAATAAGTGCTGAGGTAATTAGTCTTGAAGCAGAGGGCATGATAAAAGAAGCAAAAGAATTAGCAGAAATTCATCCTAATATAGTTATTAAAATTCCTATGACAAAAGAAGGTCTTAAAGCAGTTAAAGTTTTAAGCCAAAAAGGTATCAAAACAAATGTTACCTTAGTTTTTTCTGCTAACCAAGCATTATTAGCAGCAAGAGCAGGAGCGACTTATGTTAGTCCATTTGCAGGAAGAATGGATGATATAGGCAATAGTGGAATGGATATAATTAGTGATATAGTAGAAATATTTGATATACATGGTATCGAAACAGAAGTAATTGCTGCAAGTATAAGACATCCTATGCATATAATAGAAGCAGCAAAATTAGGAGCACATATTGCAACTGTACCTTACAATGTATTTACAAAAATGCTTAAGCATCCAATGACAAATAAAGGGATAGAGAGATTCTTAAAAGACTGGGAAAATGCTAAAAAGTAGCAGATAAAAGGATAGGTAAAGACTAATCTTTACTTATCCTTTAATTTTAGTATTTTAGATATAATTGTAGATTAGGGGAGTGAAAAGTATGATTTTAGATAGAAACTTATCTTTATCTTTAGTACGTGTTACTGAGATAGCTGCATTAGCATCAGCTAAATTCATGGGTAGAGGAGATAAAAATGGAGCAGACCAAGCAGCTGTAGATGGAATGAGAGAAGCTTTTGAGTTAGTAAATGTTAGAGGAACAGTAGTTATAGGTGAAGGTGAGTTAGATGAGGCACCTATGCTTTATATCGGAGAGAGAATAGGATCAGGAACTATAGATGATATAGAAGTAGATATTGCTGTTGATCCATTAGATGGAACTAGTTTAGTATCAAAAGGACTTCCGAATGCAATATCAGTAATAGCTATGGCTCCTAGAGGATGTTTACTTTATGCACCAGATACTTATATGAAAAAAATAGCTGTAGGACCAAAAGCAGCAGGGAAAATTGATATTACAGCTCCCATAAAAGATAATCTGGAAGCAGTTGCTAAGGCTTTAAATAAAGATATATCAGATTTAACAGTAATAATACAAGACAGACCTAGACATTATGAAATGATACAAGAAATAAGAAGAGTAGGTGCAAGAATTAAATTGTTTGGTGAAGGTGACGTAGCAGCTGCTATTGCTACTGGCTTTGAAGATACAGGAGTTGACATATTAATGGGGATAGGAGGAGCCCCAGAAGGAGTTATAGCTGCTGCAGCATTAAAATGTATGGGTGGAGAAATGCAAGGTCAGCTTTACCCAATGTCAGATGAAGAAGTTGAAAGATGTCATCAATTAGGTTGGAGTGATGAAGATATTAAAAAGATTTTAACATTAGAGGATTTAGTTAAAGGAGAAGAAGTATTCTTCGCTGCAACGGGAATTACAGATGGGGATCTATTAAAGGGAGTAGTATATTATGGTAATAACTTTGCCAAAACACATTCAGTAGTCATGAGAGCTAAAACAGGTACCATAAGATTTATAGAAGCAAGACATAAATTAAATAAAAATGACATACTAATTAGATTGATGAAAAAATATGGACAGATATAAAGTTTAGTTATTAGTTGATAGTCAATAGTTAATAGTCAATGATAGGCCTGATTAATTCAGGTCTATTTTTATTTCAGGGGACAGGGGACAGTTACCAGGGCACAGTTCTCTAAACCCTGTTCTCTGTCCCCTATTCCCTGTCCTCTATCCCCTGTTCTCTGTTCTCTGTCCACTGTTCCCTACCTCTATGCTATACTCATTCAAAAAACATTACATACATTTTGACATATAATATTGAAATAGAATATACTATAACTGTAATACTTTCATAAAGGAGGACACATTATGGATAGAGAATTAGCATTAAATCTTGTGAGAGTAACTGAAGCTGCGGCATTGGAGTGTGCTAGACACATGGGTAGAGGTGACAAAATAGTAGCAGATCAGTCTGCAGTTAATGGTATGAGGAAGATGTTTGATACTATAAATATAGATGGAGTTGTAGTTATTGGAGAAGGTGAAATGGACGAAGCCCCAATGCTATATATTGGAGAGAGAATAGGAAAAGCACAAGAAGGATGTCCCAAAGTTGATATAGCTGTAGACCCTCTTGATGGTACTACTGCAGTAGCTAAGGGATTACCCAATGCAATTTCTGTAGTTGCAATAGCTCCACGTGGATGCTTGTTACATGCACCTGATATGTATATGAATAAAATTGCAGTAGGACCAAAAGCAGCAGGTAGAATTAATCTTGATGCTCCAGTTGAAGAAAATCTAAATGCAGTAGCTGATGCTTTAAACAAAAGTATATCGGATTTAACAGTAACTTTATTAGACAGACCTAGACATAAGGAGTTAATAGAGAGAATAAGAAAAGCAGGAGCAAGAATTAAATTATTTGGAGATGGAGATGTTGCTGCTGCAATAGCAACTTGCTTTGAACATTCAGGAGTTGATATATTAATGGGAATAGGAGGAGCTCCAGAAGGAGTTATAGCTGCTGCAGCATTAAAATGTATGGGTGGAGAATTTCAAGGAAAACTAGTACCGATGGATGAAACTGAGCTTGAAAGATGTTATAAAATGGGCATTACTGATATTAATAAAGTATTGACAATGGAAGATTTAGCCAAGGGCAATGAAATATTCTTTGCAGCAACAGGAGTATCAGATGGTGAATTATTAAAAGGAGTAGTATATTACCAAAATAATATGGCCAAAACACATTCAATGGTAACAAGAGCAGAAACAGGTACAATAAGATTTATCGAGTCAATTCATAAGCTAGACAAAAAACCAGATTATGCGAAGTAGTTTTTTAGTTGCCAGTTGCCAGGGGACAGGGTACAGTTCCCTGACCTCTGTCCCCTGTTCTCTGTCCCCTGCATCCCCTTGACTTCTCAATAATAAAGTGCTAATATTACATTAATGAAGCCTGTCTAGAGATTCTTTCCCAACATATTCCCATATATTATGTTAAGACATAAATATTAATATAAGCTCTTATACGTTTTGGAGGTGAAGATTTGAGCAGTTCTGATTTAAGTAGTAAGAAGATAGATGAGCTCAGAAAGATTGCTAAAGAATTAGGCATAAAAGGGTATTCTAAATACAAAAAAGCTGAGTTGATTGAAGAGATATTACAGCATTATAAAAATGCAAAAACAGAAGAAGAAGTAGCAGCTAAATTAGAAGAAAAAGAAAGACATAAGCAGGGATTACCAGAAAGATTAAGTGAAGAGATAGATAAAAGTGATGAAATAAGTACAGCAGATGGGATATTAGAGCTTCATAGTGATGGTTACGGTTTTTTGAGATCAGAAAATTATCTTTCAGGTGCTGAGGATATATATGTATCTCCATCTCAGATCAGGAGATTTAATTTAAGGACTGGGGATAAAATTTTCGGTATCACAAGGCCTCCAAAATCAGGAGAAAAGTACAAAGCTCTTCTATATGTAAAAAAAGTTAATGGTGAAGATCCAGAGACAGCAAATAATAGGCCTGATTTTGATACTTTAACACCTATATATCCTAATGAGAGAATAACTTTAGAAACTACTTCACGAGAATTATCCACAAGAATAATAGATTTAATTGCTCCTATAGGTAAAGGACAAAGGGGAATGATTGTTGCTCCTCCTAAAGCTGGTAAAACTATCTTACTAAAAAAAATAGCTAACAGTATTGCAGAAAATTACCCAGACATAGAGATTATAGTTTTATTAATAGATGAAAGACCAGAAGAAGTTACGGATATGCAAAGGTCTGTAAAAGGAGATGTAGTATATTCAACATTTGACGAGCCTCCAAAGCATCATATAAAGGTAGCAGAGATGGTACTTGAAAGAGCAAAAAGGCTAGTGGAGCATGGTAAAGATGTTGTTATCCTTTTAGATAGTATAACAAGATTGGCAAGAGCATACAATCTAACAATACCTCCAACTGGTAGAACACTTTCAGGAGGTTTAGATCCTGGAGCTTTGCACAAACCAAAAAGATTTTTTGGCGCAGCAAGAAATATTGAAAATGGAGGTAGCCTTACAATATTAGCTACAGCATTAATAGAAACTGGAAGCAGAATGGATGATGTAATTTTTGAAGAATTCAAGGGTACAGGTAATATGGAAATTCATTTAGACAGAAAACTATCTGAAAAGAGAATATTCCCGGCAATTGACATTAATAAATCCGGTACAAGAAGAGAAGATTTATTATTAAATCAAAAAGAATTAGAGACAATATGGAGTATTAGAAAAGCTTTGAGTAACTATCCAACAGCAGAAGTTACAGAAAAAATTATTAATTTGTTAGTATCAACTAAGACTAATGCTGAGTTTATTGAAAATATGAGAAATAAGATTTGGGATTAATTTACTTATGTTTATTGAAATAAAATTATGAATATGCTATAATGTATTAGTTGAAAACTGGATAATCATATCAAATAAAATATTACAGCAAAGAAAGATTTTGGAAGAGAGGTGATTTCGGTGAAAAAAGGAATTCATCCAGAATACAAAAAAGCTAAAGTACACTGTGCATGTGGAAATACTTTTGAAACTGGTTCAGTAAAAGAGGAGCTTAGAGTAGAAATTTGTTCTGAGTGTCATCCATTCTTTACAGGAAAGCAAAAACTTATTGATAAAGGCGGACGTGTTGAAAGATTTAAGAAGAAATACGGTCTTGACTAATCAGAATATGTTAGAGAGGTTAGATGCCATAAGGCTTCTAGCCTTTATTTTTTGAAGATACATAGTTAACAGTTATTTGTTATAATCCATAGGAAATTATAATTTCAGTTATGTATATGAGCAAAATCATCCTTATAATTTATTTAAAACGAAGATTTTGTTAATCGATTTAAAGGAGGAATTTTAATGTACGGACCTAATCACCACGGTTGGATTGAAGTAGTGGTTGGCCCCATGTATAGCGGTAAAAGTGAGGAGCTTATAAGAAGGTTAAGAAGAGCCCAGATAGCACGCCAAAAAATTCAAGTATTTAAGCCATCTATTGACGATAGATATAGTGTAAATGAAGTTGTTTCTCATAACGGAGAGAAAATTAAAGCTATACCAGTAAAAAATTCTGATGAAATATATAAATTATTATCAGATGATACAGAAGTTGTGGGTGTTGATGAAGTACAGTTTTTTGATGATGGAATTATAGATTTATGTAGGCGTTTAGCAGATAAAGGATTAAGAGTAATAGTAGCTGGATTGGATATGGATTTCAGAGGGGAGCCATTTGGACCTACTCCTAATATAATGGCAATTGCAGAATTTGTGGACAAGCTAACAGCTGTATGTGTGATTTGTGGACATCCTGCAAATAGAACTCAAAGATTAATTAACGGAGAGCCTGCCTGCTATGATGAACCTACTATTTTAGTTGGTGCTAAGGAGAGCTATGAAGCCAGATGCAGATTGCATCATGAAGTTCCAAGAAAATAATTGTTACATAGTTATTAGTTACCAGTTGACAGTTGACAGATATCAGAGAAAATTAGTAGTAGCGGAGAATTAATTCTCCGCTACTAATTTTTTTATCGATTGTTGATTGTCGAAAAGCGAACAACGAATAGCCGAATTATTTTACATTTTTAATCTAGTACCTAGTACCCAGTACCAAGTACCTATTCAAGAGCTTCTTGTTATATTATAGTAAGATGAGTTATAATGTAATTATATAGAAGATATTATATAGAAAAAAATATAAGGAGTAGACAGGAGATATGATATCAAAAATAAAAGATGCATTTAAAAAACCTAAACACAAAACCAGCATAGGTGGTCAGGCATTAATAGAAGGAGTAATGATGAAAGGCCCCAAAGAAATAGCTATAGCAGTCAGAGAGCCAAATGGTAATATTGAGTTAAAAAAAGAGCCTGTAAACTCTGCTTCATCAAAGTATAGCTTTCTTAAATTACCTTTCATAAGAGGCAGCGTTATGCTAATGGAAGCAATGGTTGTAGGAGTTAGAGCTTTGATGTACTCAGCTGAAGTATACGAAGTAGAGGAAGCTGAGCCAGGAGTCATAGATAGAGCTTTAGAAAAAATATTTAAAGATAAAACTGAAGATGTAATGATTTACTTATCAGTTTTTATATCTTTACTTTTTACAATTCTTTTATTCATATTAGCTCCTTCATACTTAACTAACTTTTTAAAAACTAAAATTAGCAGCAATTTAGGGCTTAATTTAATTGAAGGAGTAGTAAGGGTTATAATATTTTTAATATATGTTTACAGCATATCTAAAATGAAAGATATAAAAAGGGTATTTGAGTATCATGGAGCTGAACATAAAACAATACACTGTTATGAACATGGAGAAGAATTGACAGTAGAAAATGCAAGAAAATATACTACTCTTCATCCTAGATGTGGTACAAGTTTTATTTTTATGGTAATGATAGTAAGTATACTTGTATTCTCATTATTTGGATGGCCAAATCCACTATTGAGATTTATATTAAGGATAGCATTATTACCAGTGATAGCAGGAATATCATATGAAATAAATAAATATACAGGTAGAAGTGATAGCAAGCTAGCTCAAATCATTTCATATCCTGGGTTGATGCTACAGAAAATAACTACCAGTGAGCCAGACGATTCACAGCTAGAGGTAGCTATTGAAGCTTTAAAAGGAGTATTGGTTGAAGATAAGGAGGCAGATCTTTGGTAAAAGATTATACTATAAAATCCTTATTACAAGAAGGTATAGAAATATTAAATGAGGGGGATTTTAAAACCCCTCTTCTTGATGCTCAACTTATATTATGTTGCGCACTAGGTGTTGATAAATTATATATTTATACACATAGAGATGAGAAAGTTAGTCGAGAAGTTGTGGATAAATTTTTTAAATTTATAAACATACGAAAAGAAGGTTATCCAATACAGTATATTATCGGCACACAAGAATTTATGGGGCTTAATTTTAATGTTGCAGAAGGTGTTTTAGTTCCAAGACCTGATACAGAGATTCTTGTTGAAAAGGTTATTGAAATTGTTAATAGCAGTTTTTTGAAAGATAAAAAGCGGGTTAATATTGTAGATATAGGTACTGGCAGTGGAGCAATTACATTAAGCTTGGCTTATTATTTAAAAAATGCATTCGTATATTCTATTGATATAAGCAAAAAAGCTTTAGAAATAGCATCACAGAACTGTAAAAAATTTGAGCTAGAGGATAGAGTACTATTTTTAGAAGGTAATTTATTTAAGCCTCTATCAAAACTTAATGTAGAAAATGATATAGATATTATAGTGTCTAACCCCCCATATATTCCTACTGATGAAATTGAAAAACTTCAGATTGAAGTATCCAAATATGAACCTAGAATAGCATTGGATGGTGGAAAGGATGGATTAGACTATTATAGAGAAATAGTTAAAAACTTAAGCAAATATCTTACAAATAAAGGTGTTATTGCTTTTGAGATAGGTTATAATCAAGGGCAAGATGTTAAAAAGCTTTTGAAAGATAGTAGGTTATTTAAAAAAGTTGAGATTATAAAAGATTTAGCAGGACATGATAGAGTGGTAGTAGGTGAAAATTTATGTCTATAATAAAACTATTTTTAACTTTTTTTAAAATTGGTGCTTTTACTTTTGGTGGGGGATATGCAATGATTCCTCTGATACAGGTAGAAGTAGTAGATAAAAATAAATGGCTAGACGATGAAGAATTTTTAGATACTATTGCTATTGCACAATCTTCTCCAGGTGCGATAGCAGTTAATAGTGCTATATTTATAGGATATAAGCTAAGAGGGATTATTGGAGCTTTAGCATGTTTGCTAGGAGTAGTATTACCTTCGTTTATAATAATTCTTATAATATCTATGTTCTTATTTAAATATAGAAATAATAAAATAGTTTCAAAAATATTTTTGGGTGTTAGACCAGCAGTTGTAGCATTAATTATATCAGCAGTATATAAGCTTACTAAAACTTCTAAAATAAAAAAGAATGCGTTAATTATTTCTATAATTACTTTATTTTTAGTTGTATTTGCTAATATAAGTCCTGTAATAGTGATTCTAATTGGTGGACTTGGAGCGATTTTATATTATCGGGTACTGGGTACTAGGTGCTAGGTACTGGGCCCTGGTAGCGTAGAATTAATTCTACGCTACATCGGCTTTTTATTTGTCGAATAGCGATCGGCAAATGACGAATAGCAAATGATGAACAGCGAATATCGAAAAGCGAATAACCAAAACGAAAAAGGTGGACTGCAATGGTATATATAAAATTATTTATCTCTTTTTTGAAAATTGGTGCATTTAGCTTTGGTGGAGGATATGCAATGCTTCCTCTTATCCAAGAAGAAATCATAACTAAAAATGGATGGCTTAGTTTAAAAGAATTTATCGATATTTTAGCAATATCACAAATGACACCAGGACCTATAGCAATAAACAGTGCTACTTTTTTAGGATATAAAATAGGTGGAATATTTGGAGCGATAGTATCAACTTTAGCGGTTATCATACCATCTTTAGTTATTATTTTGTTAATAGCTCATTTTCTAAAGAAATTTAAAGAATCAGAATATATTGACTGGTTTTTCAAAGGCTTAAGACCTGTAATAATAGGTTTAATTGCATCTGCAGCAATTTTAGTAGCAAAAAACACAATAATAGATGTGAAAAGTTTAATAATAACATTAGCAATATTTTATCTTGTTATCTACAAAAAGCTTCATCCCATATTATGTATAGTCATTGCGGCAGGTTTAGGAGTAGCATTGTATTAATACTAGTAAAAATTAAAAAAATATGCTATAATGTCTAGCTAGATAATTTTAAATAATAGATACTAGGGATTTGGTGCTAGGTACTAGTTTTGGCTGTTTGCCATTTGCTTTTCGCATTAGTAGTAGCGTAGAATTAATTCTACGCTACAGGGGGCTAACGAATAGCAAATGATGAATAGCGAATGATGAATAGCGAATGATGAATAACGAAAATTATCAGAGGTGAAAAAAATGTTAGAAAAATTAAAGTTCTTAGAAGAAAAATATAAAGATTTAAGCATGAAAATAAGTGATCCAGAAATCATAAATAAAAGAAATGAATGGCAAAAATTAGTGAAAGAACATGCCGAAATAGAACCAATAGTTATGAAGTACAGAGAGTACACTACAGTATCTGAGCAATTAGAAGAAGCAAAGGAAATGTTAAAAGAAAAGCTAGAAGATGATTTTAAAGATATGGTAAAAGAAGAAATTAAGGAATTAACTGAGAAAAAAGAAAAACTAACAGAAGAATTAAAATTACTTTTAGTTCCTAAAGACCCTAATGATGAGAAAAACGTTATAGTTGAGATTAGAGCCGGAGCCGGTGGAGACGAAGCAGGTATATTTGCTGGAGACCTTTTAAGAATGTATACAAGATATGCTGAAAGACAAGGTTGGAAAGTAGAAATAATGTCTTCGAACGAACAAGGAGTAGGCGGCTTTAAAGAAGTAATTTTCATGATAAAAGGTAAAGGTGCATATTCACGACTTAAGTATGAAAGTGGTGTTCATAGAGTTCAAAGAATTCCAGTTACAGAATCAGGTGGTAGAATACACACATCTACAGCTACTGTAGCAGTTCTTCCAGAAGCTGATGACATAGATATTCAGATAAATCCAAACGATGTACGTGTTGACGTATTCCGTTCCTCAGGACATGGTGGACAGAGTGTTAACACAACAGATTCAGCAGTTAGATTAACACACATTCCTACGGGGATAGTGGTTTCATGCCAAGATGAAAAATCTCAGCTTAAGAATAAAGAAAAAGCATTCAAGATTCTTAAAGCTAGATTATATGACAAACTTCAGGCAGAACAAAATGCAGAAATAGCTGAAGCTAGAAGAAGTCAGGTAGGTACAGGTGATAGAAGTGAAAGAATAAGAACATATAACTTCCCTCAAGGTAGGGTATCTGATCATAGAATTAACATGACTATATATAAATTAGATTCTTTCTTAGATGGAGATATTGATGAAATAGTAGATGCTCTCATAACGAATGATCAGGCTGAAAAATTAAAATCAGTACAGTAATTAGAAGTTATGGGAGATGATTTTGTTGAATGAAGAGTTTACCTTTCTATTGGATATAGCCGTCATACTAATATTTGCAAACATTGGAGGATATATTAGCCACAAACTTAAACAACCGGCAGTTTTAGGGCAGATATTAGCAGGGCTTCTTTTAGGTCCTTCTGCTTTAAATCTTATAACTGTAAATATATCTATTACTCATATGGCTGAAATTGGGGTAATACTCTTAATGTTCATTGCAGGTTTAGAGACAGATATAGATGATTTAAAGGCATCCAGCAAATCTTCTACTTATATAGCACTTGGAGGAGTCCTAGTACCTTTTGTGCTAGGACTTCTAGCTATAAAATTAATTAAACCAAATGCTGATATTTCAGAGGGACTATTTGTAGGTGTAATTTTAACGGCTACTAGCGTTAGTATAACTGTACAAGCTTTAAGAGAGTTAGATAAGCTTAGGACAAGGCAGGGGATAGGTGTACTAGGTGCAGCTATAATAGATGATGTTATTGGAATTATTCTATTAACTTTAATTGTTGGTATTGTAAAGCCTGGTGAGGGTGGCAGTATACTAATAGTAATTTTAAAGATAGTTTCTTTCTTTATTTTATCTGCAGTAATTGGAACTATATTTTCAAAATTACTCACGAAGTATTCATATATTATAAGCAAAGAAAACAGAGTCTTAACATATGCTCTTATATTTTGTTTTTCATTAGCATTTATTGCAGAAGAATTAGGTGTAGCTGCAATAATAGGAGCATATTTTACAGGTATAGTATTTTCAGTAACTCCTCATAGAAATAGAGTATCACATGAGATACAAAAAATTGCCTATGCATTGTTTACTCCTATTTTTTTTATAAATATTGGACTTATGGTTAAACTAGGCAATATCAGTCAAGGATTAGGTTTAAGTATTGCATTAGTTTTAATGGCGATTATAGGTAAAATAATAGGTTGTGGTATAGGTGCCAAGCTATCTAACTTTACAAATAGAGAAGCATTGCAGATAAGTATAGGTATGATTCCTAGGGCAGAAGTTGCTTTGATTGTTACGAATTTGGGAATTAAAATGGGTATAATAGGAAATGATATATTTACAGCAGTTATTTTAATAGTATTAGTATCAACGATTATTACTCCTTCACTATTAAAGTTAGTTTTTGAAAATGAATTAGAACAAGAAGCAGAAGAGGGAACATGTTAGATTGGGTACTGGATTCTAGGTACTTGGTACTGGGTGCTAGGTACTGGAATTAGAGAATAGAGATCAGGGAACAGGGAACAGAAATTGAAAATGGAAAATCTAAAATTAGTAGCGTAGAATTAATTCTACGCTATTGACTAATAACTATCAACTAATAACTAATAACTAACAACTAATAACTAATGACTATTGACCACAATAACTATTCCAATTATAAATCCAATAGTTAGGCCTATTGTAGAAGCTCTACCACTGTAGAGCTTTTTTGCATTTGGAATCAATTCTCCACAAGTAATATAAAGCATAGTTCCACCTGCAAAAGCTAAACATAGCGATATAAAAAAATCAGAAATGTTACCTAGAACTGCTCCTATGAAAGCTCCAACACCAGTAGGAACACCAGAAAGCAGTGTTAATAGCAAAACCTTTATTTTCGACATACCGCTTATTCTGAGAGGAGTTGCCATAGCTATACCCTCAGGAATATTATGTAGAGCAATAACTAAAGCTATATTAAATCCCATTTGAGTAGTAAACATAAAACTAGAGCCTATTGCTAAACCTTCTGGAAGATTATGAATAGCAATTCCAACACCTAATATTATTCCAGTTTTTAAAAAATTACTTTTACTTGTCTTATGGTAAGTTTTATAAAATACAGGTATAAAATCTTCAATTAGTATGACAGTAAGAATACCTAATAATATACCTATAATTTCAGTAAAAAGCCCTCCTATCGAAAAAGCTTCGGGTAATAAGTCAAAAGTTACTACAGCTAACATTAGTCCACTTGTAAAACCAAGAAGCGAACTTAAAAATTTATTATTTGACTTTACTATGGATAGTGCAGTTAGACCTCCAAGCCCAGTACCAGTAATACCAACTAAAGAACCTATTATAGTTGTAATAAAAATACTTGACATACAAACACCTCGTTTTAGTTGATAGTTGATAGTTGATAGTCAATAGTCGATAGTCAATAGTCGACAGTCGCTAGATTAATTATTGGCTATCAGCCGACAGCTAACAGCTTTCAGTTAAATTGAAAGCTGATAACTATTATAAATATAAGTTTGCCAATAAGCTGAAATATATTTAACTATATAATAATTGTATTTTAATAAAATAAATAAATGCTAAGTTTAAAATAATATATCTAGACTCTAAGGATGTAATATTGTATAATATATGTTTGAAGTTGCAGATAATACAAAAAAAGATAAGAAGGGAAATGGCATGGAAAAGATAAAAACTCAAGTCATTAAAATAGATAAAAACAATCCTGAAACAGAAAAAATACAATTAGCCGCAGAAGTAATAAAAAGAGGAGGAGTAGTAGCTTTTCCTACTGAAACCGTTTATGGATTAGGCGCAAATGCACTTGATGAAAAAGCGACCCAAAAGATATTTATTGCTAAAGGGAGACCTCAGGATAATCCTCTTATCGTACATATTGGTGATGTGAGCGATTTAGACTCTTTAGTTAAAGAAGTTCCAGAAAGGGCCAAAGAACTTATGAAACGATTTTGGCCTGGTCCATTGACTTTAATATTTAAGAAAAGTGAAATAATTCCCGACAGAATAACAGGAGGATTATCTACTGTTGCCATTAGAATGCCAAACCATCAAATAGCTTTAAAACTAATTAAGCAATCAAGATTACCGATTGCAGCTCCTAGTGCAAACACTTCAGGAAGACCAAGTCCAACAAATTCCCATCATGTAATTGAAGATTTATACGGAAAGATTGATATGATAATAGATGGAGGAGATACAGGCGTAGGTGTCGAATCTACTGTCTTGGATATTTCTACTAAAATACCTACAATACTGCGTCCTGGCTCCGTTACATTAGAAGATCTTTTAGAAATTTTCCCGCAAGTAGATATTGATCCAGCAATAGAAAATTTATCAGAAAAATTAAAACCAAAGTCCCCGGGCCAAAAATACAGGCATTATTCACCAAAAGCTAAACTTACTATCATACAAGGTGAAGTTGATAAGATTTTGGAAAAACTAATAAGTTTAGCTTCTATGTATGAAAAACAGGGCTTAAAAGTTGGAATAATGGCTACAAAGCAGACAAAAAATAGATATATTGGGGATAATGTGCTAGAAGTTGGGGATAGGGATAATCCTGAAACAATTGCAGCTAATTTGTTTAGAGTGTTGAGAGAATTCGATAAAATAGGGGTAGATATAATACTAGCTGAAGGAATAGAAGAAAAGGGTATAGGTAGAGCTATTATGAATAGAATGAAAAAGGCGGCAGGAGGAGACATTATATTAGTTAACAGTTAACAGGTGACAGGTCACAGAAAAAATAAAGTTGGCTATCGAAAAGCGAATAGCAAAAGATGAAATACGAATAGCGAAAGGTGAAAAGCTAGCGACGGTTTTTCGAAAGGAGGGTGAAAATGAAAAATATTTTATTTGTTTGTACTGGTAATACTTGCAGAAGTAGTATGGCTGAGGCTTTGTTTAGAGACATGCTTGAAAAAGCAGGAGAGGAACTTAAGGGTATTAAGGTTGAGTCTGCAGGTATTTGTGCCGTGCCTGACCAGCCAGCATCAAAACAGGCTATACATGTATTAAGTGAAGAAGGCATAGATTTATCTAAACATAGGTCAAGACCATTAACAAAAGATATGATAGAAAGAGCGGACCTTATACTTACAATGACTGTAAATCATAAAAATGCTGTTATTAATATGGATCCTGAGTCAAAAGACAAGGTCTTTACTCTAAAGGAGTTTGCTTTAGAAAATAATAATATAGACGAAATTCTTGATAAGCTTGCGATATTGTATAGAAAGTTATATGAAAAGAGAGATAGGATACTTAGAGAAAGAATGGGTGAAATTAAAGCGTTACAAAAAAAGAAAAAAGAGCTTTTGAGAGAGATAGAGAAAATAGACAAGCAAATTAGAGAATGGGAGCAAGAAATTGAAGCAGAATTTGAAGATGATAAAAGAGAAATAGCAAATCTGGAAAAGCAAATACCTTCACTGGATATTACCGATCCTTTCGGGATGCCAGTTGAAGAATATAAAAAGAGTGCAGAAGATATTAAAGAAGCTCTCAAGAGGGTTCTTGAGAAGATTAGAAAAAAATAAAGGAGGCTAAATCATGAAAATTGCTTTAGGAAGTGACCATGGCGGATACGAACTAAAGGAACACATCAAGAAATTTCTTGAAGAAAAGAATATTGAGTATGTAGACTATGGGACTAACTCAACTGAGTCTGTAGATTACCCTGATTTTGGCCACAAAGTTGCAAAGGCTGTTAAAGAAGGGAAATGTGATAGAGGAATAGTTTGCTGTGGAACAGGTATAGGAATTTCAATATCAGTAAATAAAGTTCCAGGTGTAAGATGTGCGCTAGTAAGTGACTGCTACAGTGCTAGAATGTCAAGAGAGCATAACGATGCAAATGTATTGGCTTTGGGTGCAAGAGTTATTGGAAGGGATTTAGCGTTAGAAATTGTTGACATATGGTTAAAAACAGAATTCCAAGGCGGTAGACACGAAAGAAGAGTAAATAAGATTAAAGAAATTGAAGAAAGGTATAGTAAGTGTTAGGTACTGGGTACTAGGTACTGGGTACTAGGTGCTGGGTACTAGGTGCTGGGTACTGGGATTAGAGGACAGGGAACAGAGATTAGGAAATAGAGTACAGAGGACAGAGAACAGGAAAAGAAAAAAATAAAATATAAAAATAGTTTTTAGTTGATAAATTTAAAGCTATTGGATAAAAGCAAATGTTTAACAGTTTGTAGTGTAGAATTAATTCTACACTACTATAAAGCAGTACTAACAAATAATGACCAAAAAATAAGGAGGGGTCTTAAAATGGGGAAAGTTGTTGAAATGAATCATCCATTAATTAAACACAAACTTACTTTTATAAGAGACAAAAATACGGGTTCAAAGGAATTTAGAGAGTTAGTTAAAGAGGTTGCTATGCTAATGGCATATGAAGTTACAAGAGAACTTCCATTAGAAGAAATTGAAATAGAAACACCTGTTGCTAAAACTAAATCTCAAGTAATTTCTGGTAAGAAGTTAGGAATAATACCTATACTTAGAGCAGGGCTAGGAATGGTAGAAGGTATGTTAAACTTACTACCAGCAGCTAAAGTTGGTCACATCGGATTATATAGAGATCCAGAAACATTAGAACCTGTAGAATACTACTGTAAACTTCCAACAGACGTACAGGAAAGAGAGCTTATAGTATTGGACCCAATGCTAGCAACTGGAGGCTCTGCAATTGCTGCTATTAACTTCTTAAAAGATAGAGGTGCAAATAACATAAAACTTATGTGTCTTATAGCAGCACCAGAAGGTATAGAAGCAGTTCAAAAAGCTCATCCTGATGTAGATATATACGCTGCAGCAGTTGATGAAAAACTAAATGACCATGCATATATAGTTCCAGGACTAGGAGATGCTGGAGACAGATTATTTGGTACAAAATAGGCAAGGTATTATTCCTTGCCTTATTATGATTTTTTGGTAGAGGAGGTAATTTTATGCGTCCTTCTTGGGATGAATATTTTATGGAAATAGTTAATGTTGTAAAAAAAAGGTCTACATGTTTAAGAAGACAGGTAGGAGCTTTAATTGTAAACGATAAAAGAATTCTTTCTGCAGGTTACAACGGAGCGCCCACAGGACTAAAACACTGTGATGAAGTAGGATGTACAAGAGAAAAACTTAATGTACCATCAGGGCAAAGACATGAACTTTGTAGAGGGTTGCATGCAGAACAGAATGCAATAGTACATGCTGCAAATTCTGGGGTAAGTATAAAGGGGAGTACAATTTATGTAACCATGCAGCCTTGTGTTTTATGTGCAAAAATGATAATAAATGCAGGAATTAAAAGAGTAGTATTTGGTGGTGGATATCCAGATGAATTAGCGATGCAGCTTCTTAATGAGGCAGGAATTGAAGTTGTTGACTTTAACTTACAAATAAAGTAAAATTATAATGATGGGGTATGTCTACATTATGGGCAAATAATAAAGGAGTGTTATTATGTCAATTTATTACAAAGCTTTTTTTATGGCATTAATCACAGCATATTTTCTTACGCCTTTTGCTAAGTGGGTGGCTAAGAAAATCGGAGCAATTGATGTACCAAAGGACAATAGAAGAGTGCATAAAGAGCCTATTCCTAGGCTTGGAGGATTAGCTATATATTTAGCTGTAGTTTTATCTATGCTTATATTCCTTCCTATTGGTAGAACAGTAATCTCAATCATTATAGGTTCTACAATAATAGTTATAACAGGTATAGTAGATGATACTAAAAGTATTTCACCAAAGCTAAAATTATTTGCCCAAATAGTTGCTGCATCTGTTCTTGTGGTAGGAGGTATAAAGATAGAATTCATTACAAATCCTTTTGATAAAGGAGATGGCTTATTATACCTAAAAGTTTTTTCAATACCTATAACTATATTTTGGGTAGTTGGGATTACTAACACAATGAACTTAATAGACGGATTAGATGGTCTAGCATCAGGTGTAGGGGCTATTTCAGCATTGTCACTTTTATTCGTGGCATCAAAGTTTGGTTATATTCCTGTAATGATTTTATGTGCAATTTTAGCAGGTTCAGCTTTAGGTTTTCTACCTCATAATTTTAATCCTGCAAAGATTTTTATGGGAGATACTGGAGCATTATTTTTAGGATATATGCTTTCAACAATAGCAATACTGGGTGTTATGAAGAGTGTCGCAGCTATAACAATAGTTATACCTATATTAGCTTTAGGCTTACCAATATTTGATACAACCTTTGCTATATTTAGAAGATTTATTAATGGTAAACCTATAATGGAAGCTGATAAAGGTCATTTGCATCACAGATTGCTAGATATAGGACTAAGTCATAAACAAACAGTATTAGTGTTGTATATGATAAGCATATTATTGGGTATCTTGGCTTTCATACTTACAGGAATGGAACCAGAAAAAGGTGTAATAGTATCAGGGTTAATTTTAACAATAATACTTTTAGGAGCATCTAGTATCGGACTAATGGGTTTAAGAAGAGAGAGAATAAGTAAAAGCGATAACATAGAAAGCTAAAGTCAAGGTTTTACCTTGGCTTTTGTTGTAGGATACAGGGTACAGGGTACAGAGAACAGGGAACAGGGTACTGTCCTTTGGCAATTTTATTTATCCTGTCCCCTGTCTCCTGGTAACTGGTAGCTGATTTTTGTATCCTGGCAACTGGAAACTATCAAACGAAAGGGGTGATTTTTTGAGTAAAATAAAGGTATTGACGATATTCGGAACTAGACCAGAAGCGATAAAAATGGCACCAATTATTAAAAAACTTGATGAAAATATATGCATTGAACATAAAGTTTGTGTAACAGCTCAACACAGAGAAATGTTAGACCAAGTTCTAAGAATATTTAATATAACACCGGATTACGATTTAAATATTTTTGAACCAGGTCAGTCATTAACTCAAATAACTACAAGAGCCATGGAAGGGCTTGAAAAAGTAATTGTAGATTTTAATCCTGATTTAATTCTTGTTCAAGGAGATACAACAACTGTATTTGCAGGAGCTTTAACAGCTTTCTATCATAAAGTAAAGATTGGGCATGTAGAGGCAGGTCTAAGAAGTGGCAATCTGTATTCTCCGTATCCAGAAGAAGCCAATAGAAAGTTAACGGGTATACTTACTGATTTTCACTTTGCTCCAACAGAAAGGAATAAACAAAATCTTTTAAGAGAAGGATACGATGAAGAAAAAATCTTTGTTACAGGAAATACAGTAATAGATGCTTTATTATACGTTGTATCAGAAGACTATAAATTTAACAATGATTTACTCGATAATCTTGATTATAAAAATAAGAAGGTAATATTATTAACATCTCATAGAAGAGAGAACATAGGTAAACCTATGGAGAATATATTTAGTGCAGTAAGAGACGTTGTATTAAAGAATGAAGATGTAGAAGTTGTTTTCCCAATACATCTTAATCCAAAGGTAAGAGAAATTGCTCATAGAATACTAGATGGTTTAGATAGAGTTCATATTATCGAACCCCTTGAATATTTACCTTTTGCTAATTTAATTGCAAGATCATATTTAGTAGTAACAGATTCAGGAGGTATTCAAGAAGAAGCACCTTCTTTAGGAAAACCAGTGTTAGTTGTAAGAAAAGAAACTGAAAGGCCAGAGGGCATAGAAGCAGGAACAGCTAAATTAGCTGGAATAGATAGAGAAAATATATTTAGAGAAATAGATATATTAGTAAATGATATTGAGGAGTACAAAAAGATGGCTAATGCAGTAAATCCATATGGTGACGGCAAAGCATCAGACAGAATAGTGGATATTATAGTTAAGCAATGGGGTCAGGCTTGAAAAATTTCCTTTTTTTCAAGCCTGACCTTTTTCCTATCCCTTGTTCTTTATCCTCTGTTCTCTATTCCCTGTTCCCTGTCCCCTGATCTCTGTCCCCTGTCCACTGCAACTGTCAGATATTTCTTAAAATTTAGTAATATATTTATCATATAGAAGGAATTTGTTATTTTACTGTAGAATACATGCAGTATAACAAATAGCGTACATTATATTGGGGGTGTATAAGAAGTGTCAAATAGCAAACTAATATCTATGGAGCAAGCTATAGAACACATTAAGGATGGTATGACTGTAATGATAGGGGGATTTCTTGGGGTAGGAAATCCGCATAAAATCATTGATGCACTTGTTAAAAAAGGAGTTAAGGACTTAACTTTAATAGCTAACGATACAGCTTTTCCTGAAGTAGGAATAGGAAAACTTATTGTTAACAAACAAGTAAAAAAAGTTATAACTTCTCACATAGGTACTAATAAAGAAACAGGAAGACAAATGACAGAAGGCGAGACAGAAGTAATATTAGTACCTCAAGGAACATTAGCAGAAAGAATAAGAGCAGCAGGAGCAGGGCTTGGTGGTATACTAACTCCAACGGGGATAGGAACTATTGTAGAAGAAGGTAAGAGAAAGATAGAAATAGATGGAAAAGAGTATTTATTAGAATTACCTCTTAAAGCAGATGTAGCTTTAATTAAAGGAGCAAAGGTAGATAAAAAAGGAAACGTTTATTATCAGAAGTCAGCTAGAAACTTTAACCCAATCATGGCTATGGCGGCTGATTTAGTGATAGTTGAGGCTGAAGAAGTAGTTGAGGTTGGAGAAATTGATCCTAATGATGTAATGACGCCTTCAATATTTGTAGATTACATTGTAAGGGGTGATGATTAATGGACAAACAAAGAGCAAGAGAAATAATAGCTAAAAGGGTAGCTAAGGAATTAAAAGATGGAGACGTTGTTAATCTAGGTATAGGTTTACCAACTATGGTAGCTAATTATATACCAGATGGCGTTGATATAATACTACAGTCAGAAAATGGTTTCGTTGGACTTGGACCAGCTCCTAAGCCAGGAGAGGAAGACAAAGACTTAACAAATGCAGGAGGTCAGCCAGTTACAATAAGACCAGGAGGAGCTTTCTTTGATAGTGCTACCTCATTTGCAATAATAAGAGGAGGGCACGTTGACGCGACAGTTTTGGGTGCACTTCAAGTAGATGAGAAAGGAAATCTTGCTAACTGGATGATTCCTGGAAAGATGGTACCTGGAATGGGTGGAGCAATGGATTTAGTTGTAGGTGCTAAAAAGGTTATCATAGCTATGGAGCATACTGCAAAAGGCAAACCAAAAATTTTAAAAGAATGTACTCTACCCCTTACAGCAGCAGGCCAAGTTAATTTAATAATTACAGAAATGGCAGTAATTGAGGTAACTGAAAGAGGGCTTGTATTAAAAGAATTAGGACCAGAAGCTACAATTGAAGATGTCAAAGCTAATACAGAAGCCGATTTAATCATTGCAGACGATATAAGGAAAATGGATATAGAATAGACTTAATTAGGGGATAGATTTCAGAGAACAGAGGACAGGGGACAGTAATATTACAGGGTACTTGTATAAGTACCCTATGATATAAAATAGTAAAGGGGGATAACTATATGTTTAAAAAGTTTACTAATGGTTGTGTTGCACTTGTTCAAAGATATTTACCTGATCCATTTCTTTTTGCTGTTATTTTAACATTACTTGTTTTTGTGTTAGGTATAATCTTCACAGGCCAAGGACCAATGGCAATGGTTATCCATTGGAGTAATGGTTTCTGGAAGTTATTAGCATTCTCTATGCAAATGGCACTTGTGTTGGTTACAGGACATACTTTAGCTAATGCACCAATTATCAAAAGAGGGCTAAAATCACTATCAGGTTTAGCGAAAAGTCCAACTCAAGCTATAGTTTTAGTAACAGTAATATCTACAATTGCTTGTTGGATAAATTGGGGATTTGGTTTAGTAATAGGAGCTTTGTTTGCTAGACAGATAGCAAAACAAGTAAAAGGTGTTGACTACAGATTATTAATCGCTTCAGCATACTCAGGATTTTTAGTATGGCATGCCGGACTATCAGGTTCAATACCTCTAAAATTAGCTACTCCAGGAGCAGATTTAGCTGCTGCTACAAATGGTGTAGTTACAAGTCCAATATCAACAAATAATACTATATTTGCAACTTTTAATATTGTAATAGTATTAGCTATATTTGTTATATTACCTATAATTAATAGAGCAATGCATCCTACTCCTGAAAATGTAGTTACTATTGACCCACAACTTTTAGTAGATGAAGAAGAAGCTGCTGCTATATCTGAAGAAATGACACCAGCTGATAAAATGGAAAACAGCCCAGTTCTTTCACTACTAATAGGTATTATGGGATTAACTTTTATAGTTTATTATTTTGCTAATAACGGTTTTAAATTAAATTTAAACATTGTTAACTTTATTTTCTTATTTACAGGTATTATACTTCACGGAACACCTAGAAGATTCCTTAATGCAGTTAAAAGTGCAGCTAAAGGAACAGCAGGTATAATACTACAGTTCCCATTCTATGCTGGAATTATGGGTATGATGACAGGCCTTAGCGCTGCAGGAGTTTCATTAGCAGGTGTTATGTCAAATTGGTTTGTAAGTATTTCAAATCAAACAACATTCCCATTTTTCACATTCCTTAGCGCAGGTTTAGTTAATTTCTTTGTACCATCAGGTGGTGGACAATGGGCAGTTCAAGCACCTATAATGATGCCAGCAGGTGCTGCGTTGGGTGTTCCAGCAGCTAAGACAGCAATGGCAATAGCATGGGGAGATGCATGGACAAACATGATTCAGCCATTCTGGGCATTACCTGCATTAGGTATAGCAGGATTAGGTGCAAGAGATATCATGGGATTCTGTGTGGTAGACCTGTTAATAACAGGAGCTGTAATGGCACTTGGTTTGATGATATTATAACGAATTCTCGAGTCAAGGAATTACTCCTTGGCTCATTTTATTTATCAATATTATCAAAATTTTAACAATCAGATATTTAACTTAATTATTGTTAATCTAACGAATTTATCTTTATAATTTTAAACTTACCGTCAGTTTATTCAACTTGATAAAAGCTAACAAAAGTTTTATTATATTCTGTAGAAGTATAAATTTGTTCTAAGTATTATATGTAGAGATATTTCTAGGAATAATAATAAAGTGGAGTGATTAAATGAAAAATAATAAATCCAAAATCTTGCAAAATTTAGCTTTGGTTTCCCAAATAGGCTTGTCTATGGCACTACCTATTTTAGGAGGCATATACATAGGAAGTTTTTTAGATGACAAACTAAATACTGGATATATTTTTTTAGGAGTTTTTTCAGTATTGGGAATAATTACATCTTTCATAAGTTTATTCAAGATAACGACTAAAGGCAGTAAAGGGAAGTGATTATTTGAGTCTTAATAACAATACACAATCTAAAATAATAAAAAGGGTAATTATATTAACACTGTTTATAATAGGTATATTCTTTCTGATTTTTTCTAATCCTAAGCCATATATTTATGGAATTATTTTTGGAGCAACAATAAATATACTTAATTTTAGATTAATGAGCTTGACATTAGAAAAAGCAGTAAAGATGTCTAACAATAAAATAATGCCGTATGTTATGGGAAACTATATGGTAAGATACTTAATCTACGGTATAGTATTAACAATTTCAGCAATAGCTGATTATATAAATTTTTATTCTACAGTATTAGGAATTTTTATGGTTAAAATTATTATTATATTCGACACATTTTATGATATTATAAAAAGGAGAAAAACATCAAAGGCACGAAATTAATTTTCATGAAAGGAGGTCGGAATAGTGAAAATAGAAATAGCTTTAACACTTTTTGGAAAAGAGATTTTCATACCTGAAACTATAGTTAATACTTGGATTATAGTAATTTTATTATCTATTTTTGCAATATACGTGAACAAAAAGATAAAAAATGCAAAAATAGATGAAAAACCTTCAGGCTTACTTAATGTAATAGAATTATTAGTTGAAGGGGTACAGTCTTTAGTTGAAAGTACAATGGGGTCTGATAAACTAAAGTTTGCTCCTTATATAGGAACTCTTGCTTTATACTTATTAGTAGCTAATCTATTTGGATTACTAGGATTTAAACCTCCTACATCAGATTATAATGTAACTTTTAGTTTGGCTATAATAACTTTTGTATTAACACAATATTATGGTTTGAAATCTAAAGGTTTAGGAGGATATGTAAAAGGATTTTTCGAACCTATGCCATTATTATTCCCATTAAACGTAATAGGAGAAATAGCAAATCCTATATCATTATCATTCCGTCTTTTCGGTAATATTTTAAGTGGTGTAATAATTATGGGACTTATATATGGGGCATTAGGCTATGCATCAGTAGTTATAACACCTGTATTCCATGTATACTTTGACGTTTTTGCAGGTGTAATACAAACATTTATATTTATCATGCTTACTATGGTATTTATTTCAATGGCAATGGAGTAAAGTTAATTCCGGACTTAGTGTCCGTCAAATATAATCACAGTATGTAAACCTTGAAAGGAGGGGAACTACATGCCAACAATAGATCCAAAAGCATTTATACTTGGATGTTCAGCTATAGGTGCTGGTTTAGCTATGATAGCTGGTATTGGTCCTGGAATAGGACAGGGTTATGCTGCAGGTAAAGCTGCAGAAGCTGTTGGAAGGCAACCAGAAGCTCAAGGTGATATCATAAGAACAATGATCCTTGGTCAGGCAGTTGCAGAAACAACAGGTATATATGGTCTTGTTATTGCTATAATACTATTATTCGTAAGACCATTACTTGGAGCCCTTTAATATACCTACATAAGAGGTGGGTATCTTCGCCCATCTCTTGTTTCTGTATTAAACTGGAAGTTAATGGGAGAACCATTTAAGATATATTTAGATGACAGGGAACAGATAACAGAGATCAGGGAACAGAGGCCAGTGGACAGGAACTGTTCTCTGGCAACTGGTAACTGGAAACTGTAATTAGTAATGGGTACTAGGTACTGGGTGCTAGGTACTGGGTACTAGATATAGTGACTAACAACAGCGAAAGGAGGCTTTATAAATGTCAATGACTGTAAGAGTTATTCCAGAGCTTAGTTCTTTGATAATGCAGATAACAGCAACAATTATTCTATTCTTAATACTAAGACATTTCTTATTCAAACCGGTTACTGAATTTTTAAATGCTAGAAAAGAAAAGATAGCAAGTGACTTGGAAACTGCAAACAAAAACAAGGAAGAAGCTCAAAATTTAAAAAGAGAATATGAAATGAAGATTGAAGCTTCTAAAAAAGAAGCTCAAGAAATTATAGAGGCTGCTAGACGTAGAGGAGAAGAAGTGAGAGAAGAAATAATAATTAAAGCGAAGAAAGAAGCAGAAGCTATAATTGAGAAAGCTAGAAAAGAGATAGAAAGAGAAAGAGAAAAAGCAGTAGAAGAGCTAAAAGAAGAAGTTGTTACAATAGCTATGTTGGCTGCTTCAAAAGTTATAGATAAAAACTTAGATATTAATGCTCATAAAGAGATTATAAATAAGTTTATAAATGAGGTAGGGGAAGCTAAATGGCAAAATTAATAGGAAAAACTTATGCCCAGGCTCTATTTGAAGTAGCTGAAGAAATGGATAAAATACAGCAATTTAAAGAAGAGCTAAATTCAATATATGAAATATTTGATAAAGAAAAAGAGTTTAAAATAATATTTGAACACCCTAAGTTATCTAAAAATGAAAAGAAAGATATTATAAATTCAGTATTTAAGGGTAGGATAGCTCAAGAAATATTAAATCTAATATACATTGTAATAGATAAAGGAAGAGAAAAATATTTAATGGACATAATAGAGGAATACATAGAGCTATCAAATGAAAAACAAGGTATAGTTCAAGCACAAGCTATAACAGCAATTCCTTTAGATGAAGAAGAAAAATTAAAACTTCAAAATAAATTATCCGAAAAATTAGGCAAAAATGTTTTCATTGAAAATATTGTTGATGAAAGCATTATAGGTGGAGTACTTGTGAAAATACAAGATAAAATAATAGATGCAAGTATAAAAGGACAATTAGATAGAATTCAAAAGAATCTTAAAGATATAAGAGTAACTAAGATAGGGGTGAGCAAAATATGAATCTAAGACCTGAAGAAATCAGTTCAATCATTAAGCAGCAGATTAAAAGGTATGAAAATAAACTAGATGTAGTAGATGTAGGTACAGTTATACAGGTTGGTGATGGTATTGCCAGAATACATGGTTTAGAAAAATGTATGGCTGGTGAGCTTTTAGAGTTCCCAGGTGGAGTTTATGGTATGGCTCTAAACCTAGAAGAAGATAATGTTGGTTGTGTTTTATTAGGTTCAGACGAAAATATAAGAGAAGGAGATATAGTTAAGAGAACAGAAAGAATAGTTGAGGTTCCAGTTGGAGAAGCTCTAATAGGTAGGGTAGTAAATGCTTTAGGTCAGCCAATAGATGGAAAAGGTCCGATTAAAACTGAAAAATATAGACCAATTGAATCAAAAGCACCAGGAGTAATTGAGAGAAAATCCGTTACAGTTCCTTTACAAACTGGTATAAAAGCTATCGACTCAATGATACCAATTGGTAGAGGACAGAGAGAGTTAATCATAGGAGATAGACAGACTGGTAAGACTGCGATTGTAATAGATACTATATTAAACCAAAAAGGTCAAGACGTTATTTGTATATACGTTGCAATAGGACAAAAGAAATCAACTGTAGCTAAAATTGTTGAAATTTTAGAATCAAGAGGAGCTATGGAGTATTCAATAGTAGTATCAGCTTCAGCTAGTGAAATGGCACCACTTCAATATATAGCTCCATATGCTGGTTGTGCTATGGCAGAAGAGTTTATGTATAAAGGAAAAGATGTACTTATAATTTATGACGATTTGTCAAAGCACGCTGTTGCATATCGTGCAATGTCACTACTTCTTCGTAGACCACCAGGACGTGAAGCATATCCTGGAGACGTATTCTACTTACATTCAAGACTTTTAGAACGTGCAGCTAGATTGGACGAAGCATATGGTGGAGGTTCTATAACAGCACTTCCAATAATCGAAACACTAGCAGGAGATATTTCTGCTTATATACCAACAAACGTAATATCAATAACAGACGGTCAGATATTCCTTGAGTCAGAGCTATTCTTTGCAGGTCAAAGACCAGCAGTAAATGCGGGACTTTCAGTATCTCGTGTTGGTGGTGCTGCACAGATAAAGGCTATGAAGAAGGTAGCAGGTACATTAAAGCTTGAATTAGCACAATATAGAGAGCTAGCAGCATTCGCACAGTTTGGTTCAGAGCTTGATAAGGAAACACAGGCAAGACTTGCTCAAGGTCAGAGAATAATGGAAATACTAAAGCAGCCACAATATGCTCCAGTTAAAGTAGAACATCAAGTTATGATTATATATGCAGTTACTAAGAAATATTTAACAGATATTCCTCTAGATAAAATAAAAGATTTTGAAAAAGAATTCTTAAACTTCATGGATAATAACTACCCAGAAGTAGGTAAGAGCATAGTAGAAACAGGTGAATTATCAGAGGAAATGGAAGAAAAACTAAAGAGTGCTATAGAAGAATTTAAAAAGAGCTTCAAAGAAGAGCACAATATTTAGGTGCTGGGTACTAGGTACTAGGTGCTGGGTACTTGGTACTAGATTAAAAATGTAAAATAGTTACGCTACTCGTCATTCGCTTTTCGACAATTAACTGTAGTGTAGAATTCATTCTACGCTGCAGATGACTAACGAACAGCAAATGTGAAAGACGATTAATTGTAGTGCAGAATTAATTCTGCACTACTACGTAGCGAATGACGAAGGACGAACGGGACAGGAGGTGAAAACATGGCCCAAGCAGGAATGCGAGATATAAAAAGAAGAATTAGAAGTGTAAGTAATACAAAGCAGATTACAAAGGCCATGGAGCTTGTATCCTCGGCAAAGTTAAGGAGAACCAGAGAAAAATTAGAAAAAACAAGGCCTTACTATAGCACTATAGTAAGGAGTATAAATGGTATATTAGTTTCAACTTCAGGAATAAAGCATCCGTTTTTGGAAAAAAGAGAAGTTAAAAAATCGGCTTATATAGTTATAACAGCAGATAGAGGTTTATGTGGCGGATATAATAATAACGTGATTAAGCTGACTGTAGAGAATATAAAAAATAAAGAAAATGCAGTAATAATTACAGTAGGACAAAAAGGTAGAGACTTTTTTAGAAGAAGAGGATATAATATAGCAGCAGAGTTTGTGCATATTTCAGAAAACCCACAATTTTCTCATGCTAGAGAAATTGGAGATATAGTTATAGATTTATATAAAAAGAAAGAAATAGACGAAGTAAATGTAGTTTATACACGATTTGAAAGTACTATTTCACAAGTAACTAAAATAATGAAACTTCTTCCTGCAGAAAATGTAATAGAAAAAGAAGGTAGAAAAAAGACAACTTTAGTAGAATATGAACCATCTCCTGAAGAAGTATTAGATTATTTAATACCAAAATATATACACAGTGTAATATATGGAGCAATGATAGAAGCATCAGCGAGTGAGCAGGCAGCAAGAAGAAATGCAATGGAATCAGCTACAGATAATGCGCAGGAGATGATAGAAGACTTAAAGTTAAGTTATAACAGAGCACGTCAGGCAACAATAACTCAGGAAATAGCAGAAATTGTTGGTGGAGCAGAAGCGCTTAAGTAATTTAGGTACTGGGTACTAGGTACTGGATACTAGGTACTGGATACTAGGGAAAATTGAAAATGTAAAATTATTTGGCTGTTGTGATCGTTTATTTTTCGCTTTAAATGTAGCGTAGAATTAATTCTACGCTAGGGAATAGAGAACAGTTATTTGTATTCTGTCCCCTGTTCCCTAATAATGAAGACAAAAGAAAGGATGTGAAAAAATGGCTGAAAAAAACACAGGTAAATTAGTACAGATAATTGGTCCTGTTGTAGATATAAGATTTAGTGAAGATAACCTTCCAAAACTATTAAACGCTGTAATTATTGAAGGTAATGGTAGAAAAGTAGTAGCCGAAGTTGCACAGCATGTAGGAAATGATACAGTAAGATGTATTGCAATGTCTTCTACAGATGGACTTGTTAGAGGAATGGAAGCTGTAGATACAGGTAAGCCTATTTCAGTACCAGTAGGAAGAGCTACATTAGGAAGAATATTTAACGTATTAGGTGAGCCAATAGATGAACAGGGAGAAGTTAATGCAACTGAGTATGAACCTATTCACAGAGAAGCTCCATCTTTTGAAGAGCAAGAAACAGCAACAGAAATATTTGAAACAGGAATAAAGGTTATAGACCTTATAGCGCCATATGCAAAGGGTGGTAAGATAGGTCTATTCGGAGGAGCAGGAGTTGGAAAAACAGTTCTTATCCAAGAATTAATTAACAATATAGCAACAGAACACGGTGGATTATCAGTATTTGCAGGTGTTGGAGAGAGAACAAGAGAAGGTAACGACCTTTACTATGAAATGAAAGAGTCAGGCGTTATAGATAAAACAACTCTAGTATTCGGTCAGATGAATGAGCCACCAGGAGCGAGAATGCGTGTTGGATTAACAGGATTAACTATGGCAGAACACTTTAGAGATAAAGAAGGCCAAGACGTATTGTTATTCATAGACAATATATTCAGATTTACACAAGCAGGTTCAGAGGTTTCAGCGTTACTTGGACGTATGCCTAGTGCCGTTGGATATCAGCCTACATTAGCAACAGAGATGGGACAATTGCAAGAAAGAATAACATCAACTAAAAAAGGTTCTATAACATCAGTACAGGCAGTATACGTTCCAGCAGACGACTTAACAGACCCTGCACCAGCAACAACATTCGCACACTTAGATGCTACTACAGTTCTTTCTCGTCAAATAGCAGAGCTTGGTATTTATCCTGCAGTTGACCCATTGGATTCAACATCTAGAATACTAGACCCTGCTATTATAGGAGAAGAACACTACAGAGTAGCACGTGGAGTACAAGAGGTACTTCAAAGATATAAAGAATTACAAGACATAATAGCTATCCTTGGTATGGATGAGCTTTCAGAAGAAGATAAATTAATAGTTGCTCGTGCAAGAAAAATTCAAAGATTCTTATCACAGCCTTTCCATGTTGCAGAGCAGTTTACAGGTCTGCCAGGTAAATATGTACCTATAAAAGAAACTGTAAGAGGCTTCAAAGAAATATTAGAAGGTAAGCATGACGACCTTCCAGAGCAAGCTTTCTACATGGTAGGTACAATAGATGAAGCAGTTGAAAAGGCTAAGAGCATGAGATAAGGCTTTAAAAGTGAGGTGGAGAAAATGTCACAATTCACCCTAGAAATAGTGACTCCAGATAGAAAGTTTTTTGAAGATGAAGTAGAAATGGTAATCATAAGAGGTATAGAGGGAGATATAGGTATACTAAAAAACCATACTCCTTTGGTTACACCTTTATCAATTGGAAAGATAAGAATAAAGCAAAACGGAAAATTTAAAGAAGCAGCCATAGCAGGAGGATATATAGAAGTAACAAAGGATAAGACAACAGTTATAACAGATGCTGCTGAGTGGCCAGAAGAAATAGACGTAAAAAGAGCAGAAGAAGCTAAAAAAAGAGCTGAGCAAAGGCTTAAAAGCAGCAAAGGTGAAGTAGATATTGTAAGAGCTAATATAGCATTGAGAAAAGCATTAAATAGATTAGAAGTAGCTAAGAAAAAATAAGACTAGGCGAATGCCTGGTCTTATTTTTTGTAAAACGGGGTCAGGCTTGAAAAATTTCCTTTTTCAAATGGAAATTTTTCAAGCCTGACCTCTAAATATAATTAAAAAAAATGAATAAAATAACTCTCTCCTGTCAAAACTTTTAATAGAGGAAAGGGCGATAAGGTAAAAATGTTTTCGTCCCCCTTTACATTTTTACCAGATTCGTTCTTTCCTCAAATCTTTGAAGGAGGGAAGAGGAAATGAATAGACTAAAAACGGCGTTATCAATAGGAATTATAATTATTCTATCTGTATTAAATTATGTATCAGCTGATAATTTTAATACTTCAATTAAAGAAGATACTCTATTAAAAGCATTTAATGAAACAGATGCTCAATTATTAGAAATAGATATGAACTTTACTGCAAAAATTAATAGTACATATTTAGATTTAAATAATCTAAAAAAATTAAGTCAAAAAATTATAAATAAACTAAATATAGATGGTTTAAAAGTGGACAAGAATCTTTTTCAGGAAATGTATAGCAATGATAATATAGCTAATTACTATTGCGAAGACATATCACAATCAAATGATCTCATACAATTAACGATATGGGGGAAGGATAAATATAAAAGGACTATTACAGCAATAATTTCTTCTTATAAAGATCCATATGATGGCACCAGTGAGACAGATTTAGTTATCGATGTGGTGCAAGAATATAAAAAAGGCTTAAATAAGACTATAGATGAAATTAGTAATATTTATAGTAGTTTTAATACAATACCACAAATTACCACTTGTATTATTGGGACATTTAATGGAAAATTAAAGGAAGATGACAAAATAAAAAAAGTATCTAAAGCGCTATATAGTATAAATGGCAGAAAAGTTGAGGGATTTTTTGATGATTCTCTTATAAGTATTTCTGCTTATTCACCTGCAATAGACGAATTCATATATACAGGAAGTAATAAAATGAATGTCAACATAGCTTTAAGATATAATGAATACGAAGATAAAACTTATATTTGGATAGGAACACCAATAATTACAGTTGGGTACTAATTTAGGGGACAGAGAACAGGGAACAGAGAACAGGGACTGTTCTCTGGCAACTGGTAACTGGTAACTTAATATATATTTAACATTAAACATTCAACATTTAAAATTTATATAGTATGGGAGGAAACAAATTGGCAAAAATCATTGTAGAAAAAAGTCCTCCGTTAAAGGGGACAGTTAGAATAAGTGGGGCAAAAAATTCAGCCTTACCTATAATAGCAGCTTCATTATTATCAACAGGAAAATGCATACTAGAAGATGTACCAGACTTAAAAGATGTAGACGTTATATGTGAGGTACTATCTTCATTAGGAGCCGATGTAAAAAGAGTTTCTAGAGAAAAATTGCAAATAAATGCATCAATAATAGATAATTTTGAAGCTCCATATGAGTTAATGAAAAAAATGAGAGCATCTTTTTTAGTTATGGGACCTCTATTGGCAAGAATGGGTAAAGCTAGAGTTTCAATGCCAGGAGGATGTGCAATAGGAACAAGACCGATAGATTTACATCTTAAAGGATTCAAAGCACTAGGAGCTAAAATCGAAGTAGGCCATGGATACGTAGAAGCTAGTGCTGATAAACTTAAAGGAGAAAAGATATATCTTGATTTTCCTAGTGTAGGAGCAACAGAAAATATTATGATGGCAGCATCACTTGCAGAAGGAGAAACAATAATAGAAAATGCAGCACAAGAACCTGAAATAGTAGATTTAGCCAATTTTATCAATAAAATTGGAGGAGATATAAAAGGAGCAGGTACTAGTACAATTAAGATAAAAGGAGTAAAAATTTTAAATGGTGGCAGACATCAGATAATACCTGATAGAATTGAAGCAGGGACTTTTATGGTAGCAGCGGCTATAACTGGAGGAGACATAATTATTGAAAATATAGTAGTAGACCATATAAAATCAATTATTGCAAAACTGAAAGAAGCGGGAGTAGAAATAATTGAAGATGGCGATAAAATTAGAGTAATAGGTAAAAAACCTATAAAAGCTATTGACATAAAAACAATGCCGTATCCAGGGTTCCCAACAGATATGCAGGCACAATTCATGGCATTAATGAGTGTAGCTGATGGTACAAGTGTAATTATTGAAACTGTATTTGAAAATAGGTTTATGCATGTTGACGAGTTAAAGCGAATGGGAGTAAATATTAAGATAGAAGGAAGAAGTGCAATTATACAAGGTACTGATAAGTTGATGGGAGCTCCTGTAAAAGCTACAGATTTAAGAGCAGGAGCAGCATTAATACTTTCTGGACTTATAGCAGAAGGAAAAACAGAAATAAGCAACATATTCCATATAGACAGAGGATATTCAAATATAGAACAGAAATTATCAAATCTAGGAGCGAAGATATATAGGGAATAGGTACTGGATACTAGGTACTTGGTACTGGGTACTAGGTACTTGGGCAAGGGGACGTTTTGTTTGCCATCACATTTAGGTACTAGGTACTATGTTTAAATGAAAAATTGAAAATTGAAAATGTAAAATTAATTGTAGCGTAGAATTAATTCTACGCTACAGATGACTAACGAATAGCGAATGACGAATGGCGTACGGCGAATAAAAACTAATATCGACATAATAAAAGAAAGATTTCCAATTTCCCGGGAAATCTTTTTTTTTATGACAAAATACATAAAGCAGTAAATAGGGTACAGAGAACAGGGTACAGGATAAATAGAGTTGCCAGTTGCCAAGGTACAGTTGCCAGTTATCAAAATGCAGTTGACAATTAATAGCCAACAGTTAACAGTTCATAGCGGAGGATTAATTCTCCGCTACTATCATCTATTGACTAATTGTTAATAGTTTTTAGCCATTTATTATCATTTGATTTTTAATCTTCTAATTCCTGTCTTCTGTTCTCTGTCCCCTGATCTCTGATCTCTGTTCCCTGTGCCCTGTCCCCTAATCTCTGCTTTCTGTATCCTGTTCTCTGTCACCTGATTTCTGATCTCTATTTTTTACATTTTCAATTTTTAATCTTCTAATTCGTGTCTTCTGTTCTCTGTCCCCTGATCTCTGTCCCCTGATCTCTGTTCCCTGTGCCCTGCCCCCTGCCCAATGCATATCTCTCCAACATAAATCATAATTATATTTAAGAACAAATTATACAAACTAAGGGGGACGCTATGAGGGAACTATATTTTTACTTACTTTTTTTATTATTTATAATAATCATAATTCCAGCATTATTGTTAATAGGTAGTATTTCAGGTACAAAATATAGGGGCAGGGATATAAAAGATTTAAATAAAAACAATATCATAAAAGTTTATAATATCAATACCAAAAAAGTTGAAGAATTTGAATTAGATGAATATATAAAAGGAGTAGTTGCGGCTGAAATGCCAGCAGCTTTTGAAATCGAGGCTTTAAAAGCTCAGGCAGTAGCTGCTAGAACATATGCAATATATCATTTAGAAAAGTATAAAGACGGACATCCAGATCATCCAGAAGCACCATTATGTACAGGAATACATTGTCAAGCTTGGCTCTCTAAAGATGAACTTATTAAACTGCATTCAGAAAATTGGATGAAAGAATATTGGCCTAAAATAGAAGAAGCAGTAGATAGCACAAAAGGATTAATTATTACATATAACGATAAACCAATCGAACCCCTTTTTCATTCAACAAGTGGTGGTATGACAGAGGACTCAGAAGCAGTATTTGCTTCAAAGATTCCATATCTTAGAAGTGTTCCTAGCCCTTATGAAGATGGAGCACCTAAATTGAGAGATGTAGTCAAAATGACAGTTGATGAATTTATTTCAAAATTAAAAAGCAAGTATCCAAATGTAAATTTAACTAAAAATAACTTACAGCAAAAAATTAAACTTATAGAAAGAAGTCAGAGTGGTAGAGTTATGAAACTTATGATAGATGGTGAAATTGTTTCAGGTAGAGAAATAAGAAGTCTATTTAATCTTAATTCCACTAACTTCAAAATAACATTAAAAAGGAATGGATATATAGAAATAGAAACATTAGGTTATGGTCATGGGGTTGGAATGAGTCAATGGGGAGCAAATGGTATGGCCAAAAAAGGAAGTAGCTTCGAAGAAATTTTAAAACATTATTATACAGGAGTAGAAATAAAGAAGATATATTAACTAAAACTACCTACCACATGTTAACGCTCTAAAATCTAGATAACAAATCTAGGTTTTAGAGCATTTTTGTTCTATTCCAAAATTTTATCCCAAAAATCAAAAAACATGTATTAAATACTAATAAATGGTGATAATACTAGGTGTGGAGGTGGTCTAATTGGAAGATAAAAACAATTATCAGGAAAATAGATGGTTAAGATTTAGGAATAATATCTCAAAATTTTTAGATAAAGATGGGTTTTATTTTATTTTATTCTTATGCATTTGTATAGTAGCGACAACTGCCGTTTGGGTTTCTAATAATAACTTAAATAAATACAAAACAATAGAAAACAATGATGACTTGCTTTTAGCCGGAGAACTAGATTCTAATGAAGAATTTTCATTAATCAATGAAGATGAAGAGATTGATATTCCAGATATAGAAGTAGTAGAAGTAACAAATGATAAAGAGCCTAAGGAAACAGAAGATAAGCAGACCAAGTCTGCAGAAGAACAAAAGACAAAGGCTGTGAGTTCCTCAAAAGTAAAGGTTAAAAAGAAGGCTAAAAGCAAACCAAAGTCAATGATAATGCCTGTAATAGGTACAATATCAATGGATTATGCTGAAGATAAGCTAGTTTATTCAAAAACTCTAGAGCAGTGGACGACGCATAATGGCATTGATATTAAAGCAAGAGAAGGAAGTGTGGTAAAAGCAGTATTAGATGGAACTGTTACTCAAATAAAAAATGATGATGCCCTAGGTATAGTTATAACTATAGATCATGGAAATGGACTAGTGACTAAATACGGTAACTTATCAACAGATGAAATGGTAACTAAAGGGCAAAAAATAAAGCAGGGAGACCCAATCAGTGGTGTTGGTAAGGGAGTAGGATTTGAACTTGCTCAAGGGCCTCATCTTCATTTTGAAGTTATAAAGAATGGAAAAAATATTGACCCTAAGCTGTATTTACCTAAGTTTACAAAATAAGGTACATATTAGTTCTATAATGTGCCCCAGCTGCATATTAATGTAAAAAAAGACTCTAAACAAGTAGGCAAAGGGGGTTGGATATTTGAAAGATTATATAGAAGAAAGAGCTATAGAAATTGCAAAATACATAATAAAGGAACAAGCAACCGTGAGACAAACAGCAAGCGTATTTGGCGTTAGTAAAAGCACTGTTCATAAAGACGTTACAGAACGTCTTCCGAAGATAAACCCTCTTATAGCAGGAAAAGTGAAAAAAGTACTAGATAAGAATAAAGCTGAAAGACATATTAGGGGCGGGAAAGCGACAAAAATGAAATATCAAGCCCTTAGTAGACAATGAACAATGAGGAAAATTAATATAAAGAGGGAGAATATTATCCTTCCATTTGGAGGGATAATATTTTTTTCTGAAAAATGAAAAAGTTAAAGGAATTTCATACATTTTGTAGAAGTAATTTAAAGGGAAATTATGAGCATATTTTTGAATTAATTTAATATTTATATTAATAAGGTACAAGCTATTAAAATTTACATACATACTTTTCAAAATTATCACATCGAAAATATTAGGACCTAAAAGGCTTTTCCTCATATTTCACATAACTAGCCCATAAAGCTTACAGGTCCGCTCCAAATTACAAGATAATAAAAGAAAGTGAGGTTTGATTGAATGTTGGGATTTAGGACAGACATTGGTATTGACTTGGGCACCGCTAATGTATTGGTGTATATAAAAGGTAAGGGAATAGTTTTAAAAGAGCCGTCAGTGGTAGCTATTGACAAAAATACTAATAAAGTATTAGCAGTGGGTGAAGAAGCAAGAAGAATGCTTGGTAGGACGCCTGGCAATATTGTTGCAATTAGACCTTTGAGGGATGGTGTAATATCGGATTTTGAAATCACACAAAAAATGCTAAAACATTTTATCAATAAAGCTATAGGCAAAATGCTTTTTAAACCAAGGATAATAGTATGCGTTCCAAGTGGAGTAACAGAGGTAGAGAAAAAAGCAGTAATAGATGCAAGCAATCAAGCTGGTGCTAGAAAGACTTATCTTATAGAAGAGCCTATTGCAGCAGCTATTGGAGCGGAGCTAGACATATCTAAACCAACAGGGAATATGGTAATAGACATTGGCGGTGGGACAACAGATATAGCAGTTATATCTTTAGGGGGTATAGTTGTTAGCAAATCAATTAAAGTAGCTGGTGACAAATTTGATGAAGCTATAATAAAATATATAAGAAAGAAACATAATATGATGATCGGCGAACGTACTGCAGAAGACTTAAAGATAAGAATCGGTACTGCTTTTCCTAGAGAAAAGGAAGTATATATGGAAGTAAGAGGTAGAAATTTAGTTTCTGGTTTGCCAAGAACTATAAGAATATCCTCGACAGAAATGTTAGAAGCTTTAGAAGAGCCAGTAACTGCTATTGCAGATGCTGTACATTCAGTTTTGGAGAGAACTCCACCAGAATTATCATCAGATTTGAGCAACAAAGGTATTGTAATGACAGGCGGCGGCTCTTTGCTATATGGACTAGACAAGCGTATTAGTAAGAGAACAGGAATACCAGTGAAAATAGCTGAGGATGCTGTATCTTGTGTAGCTATTGGAACAGGTAAAGCCTTAGAGTCCATTGATATATTAGAGAACGGATTGATTACAGAAGACGATACAAGGAAGTATTATTAGGTGCTGGGTACTTGATGCTGGGTACTAGATACTGGAATAGGGGACAGGGAACAGAGAACAGGGAACAGGGATCCTGTCCCCTGTTCTCTGGTAACTGGCAACTAGAGATTACCCACGAGGAGTGAGTTAAATGAACAGAGGTTTATATACATCAGCAACGTCATTATTAATAAACCAAAAAAGAATGGATACAATATCCAACAATCTAGCTAATATTAATACTACTGGATTTAAAAAAGACCTACTCATATCAGAATCATTTCCAGAGGTGCTTTTAAGTAAAATTAATGATACAGTAGATATGGACAACCATCGTCGGTTTAAAGGAGTAGAGGTTCAAAAAGATGGTGATTTTTACAAACTAAATATTAATTCAGGATATTTTAAAATAAAGACACCTGATGGAATTAGTTATACAAGAGAAATGAGATTTACAATAGATGAAGAAGGATATCTTAGAACGTACTACAAAGATGGAAATGATGCCATAAAAACAGATGGTGAGAACTATGTACTTGGCAGAAATGGTAAAATAAAAGTTGACAGCAAAGATATTGATATAGACAGTAAAGGCAATATCATATCAAATGGTAAAATAATAGATAATCTAGTAGAATTTCCACAGCCAAATGTAATAGGTACTATAAGCTCAGGAGTTAAAACAAGTAGGGTTTTTATCAACTTTAATCAGGGTAATATTGTAGAAACAGGAAACAATCTAGATTTTGCGCTTAAAGGCGACGGTTTCTTTAAAGTATATGACGGTGAAAAAATACTATATACAAGAGATGGATCTTTTTCACTAAATGATAAAGGAGAACTTGTTACTACAGAAGGATATTTTGTTTTAGGAAAATATGGTTCAATAATATTAGAAGGCAGTGACTTTACTATCAATGAAAATGGGGAAATTATTAAAGATGGTGAAGTGATAGACAAGCTTGATATAGTTGATATAAAAAATAAAGAATCCTTAAGAAAAAAAGGTTATAATCTTTATAAAATAGAAGATAATATAGCACCTGAAGAAGTACCTTTTAATGGACAAGTACTAAGAGGATACTTAGAAGGTTCAAATGTTGAAAGTATAAAAGAAATGGTTAATATGATAAGTGTGCTAAGAAACTACGAAGCAAGCCAAAGAATATTAAAAATACAAGATGAGCTATTAGGTAAAGTTGTAAATGACATAGCGAGAATATAGAATAGGTACTGGGTACTAGGTACTGGATACTAGAATAGGGGACAGAGAACAGGGAACAGAGATACTGTACCCTGTCCTCTGGCAACTGGCAACTGTTTTTTATTTTCTGGCAACTGTACCCTGTAGTGGAGAATTAATTCTCCACTACCATTCTGGCAACTAATAAAAGGAAGGAGTAGAGAAAAATGATACGTTCTCTATGGACAGCAGCTACAGGAATGAAGGCACAGCAGCTTAATATCGATACAATCTCAAACAACCTAGCCAACGTAAATACAACTTCATATAAAGGTCAGAGAGTTGAATTTAAAGACCTTTTTTATGAAACATTAAAAAGAACGAACTTAAAAGATGATAAAGGTAGACCTGTAAACTTAGAAGTAGGACATGGTGTTATGCCAACAGCTACAACGAGAGATTTTAAAATGGGAAGTTTAATAGAAACACAAAACCCATTAGATTTAGCAATAGATGGAGAAGGTTTTTTTGCAGTATTAACACCAAATGGTCAAATAAAGTATACAAGAGACGGAAGCTTTAAGCTTAGTATTAATGAAGACGAAGGGAAATTAACTACATCAGAAGGATATTCTGTCTTAAATGAAGATGATGAAGAAATAGTTATAGATAATAACTTATCAGATATAACTATAGATGAGCTTGGATATATAACAGCAAAGGATGAACAAGGTCAAACTGTAGATTTAGGAAGATTAAAATTTGTTAAATTCATGAACCCAGAGGGGCTTATTAGTGAAGGACAGAACTTATATAGTGCTACTAGTGCATCTGGAGAAGAAATATCAGTAGATGCAGAAGAAATGGACAGTAGAATTGTACAGGGCTATCTTGAAACATCAAATGTACAGGTAGTTGAAGAAATGGTAAAAATGATTACAGCTCAAAGAGCATACGAAATAAACTCAAAGTCAATCCAAACATCAGACGAAATGCTCCAAATGGCAAATAACCTGAGAAGGTAAATAGATATTAGGTACTAGGTACTGGGTACTAGGTGCCTGCCTCCTGTACCCTGGCAACTGGCAACTGAAACTGAGGTGATCCTATGTTAAATATAAACAACATAATAAATCAAGCTAATATACAAAAATCTCAATCTAATACATTGAATCTAAAAAGAAAAATAGATAAGGCATATACAAAACAGGACGATAAAGAACTTATGAAAGTCTGCAGGGAATTTGAGTCCGTATTTACTCATATGCTTTTAAAACAAATGCGTTCAACTATTCCAGACGGAGGACTTGTAGAAAAGACTGCAGCAAGAGAATTGTTTGAAGACATGTATGACCAAGAGATAGCTAAATCAGTAAGCGAAAAAGGACAGGGAATCGGCTTAGCAAAAATATTATATGAGCAGCTAAAGAGGAGATAATAATTTCTCCGTATACCAGTTTAATAAATTATGATAATATAGTAGGGAAGGTTCTCCTTCCCTATTTTTATACGCTCAGTAGAACCGTAGAGCGCAATTCATTGTGCGATAAACAAGCAAAACGCAGATCATTAACAAAAGAACCGTAGAGCACAATTTATTGTGCGATAAACAAACAAAACACAAATCATTAACAAAAGAACTGTAGAGCACAATTCATTGTGCGGTAAACAAACAGAACACAAATCATTAGCAAAAGAACCGTAGAGCACAATTCATTGTGCGACAAATAAGGAGGAATTCAATGGATTTTATACTAATTTTAAACCAGGTACTTGTTCTATTCATTCTACTAATACTAGGCTTTATACTTAAAAAAATAAACATTATGACAGATGAATTAGGCAAAGGCCTATCTACTCTTATAATATATGTGACTTTACCAGCACTTATAATAACATCAATGAACTATAAATTTTCACAAGATATGTTAAGTAATAGTATAAAACTACTTATGATTGGAGCAATAGTTTATACCTTTATGATTATAGTTGGTGTTATATTTGTAAAGCTGCTGAAGATACAAGGTATGCAAAAAGGAGTATATCTCTTTTTAATAATATTTTCGAATGTTGGCTTTATGGGTTATCCTGTTGTTGAAGTAGCTTTTGGTAAGATTGGTGTATTTTATGCAGCAATATACAACCTTATTTTTAACATCCTTATATGGACATTAGGAGTAATATTAGTAAACCCAGGACGTGAAAAGAAAATAAATTTTAAAGCATTAATAAACCCTGGAACAGTTTCAATAGTTTTAGGATTTACCTTTTTTATATTTTCTATCAAGTTACCACAGCCATTATATATATCCTTACACAAATTAGGGGCATCAACAACCCCTATGGCTATGCTAGTAGTAGGTTCTCTATTAGGAGATGCAAAGTTTAAAGAGATATTTGGTAACAGCAAACTTTTTATAGTAGCCTTATTAAGACTTATAATAATACCGTTATCAGTTCTATTTGTATTAACAAGATTAAATTTACCCCCAGTAGTTGCAGGCATACCAGTTATCATCAGCAGTATGCCAGCAGCAGCAAATGCAGCAATATTTGCAAGAAGATTTGACTCTGATTACAGATTAGCCTCACAGGGAGTGTTTTTAACAACATTAATAAGCATAGCAACAATACCATTTATTTTATTTATTTTAAATACAATTTAGATACAATTTAGTCAATTTTTCAAATAATACGAACAGCGAACTACGAAAGACCAATGATACGTTGACATTTATTTTGTAATTTAAGAAAGTCTAAATAAATAATAAACTTATAGGATGTGAATAATGTGGATATCTTAGAGAAATGCAAAGAAGTTTTATTAAATAATCCACAGAAAAATTTTATCTTATTTTTTGATGGAAATTTTATGTTATAATTAACATAATAAGAGAATATGGGGTGTTTCTATGGAGAAGTTATTGAGAGATATTTTAGAAGAAATTGGGTCTTTAAAAGGCCAAATTGCATCAATAGGAAACAAAATTACATCAATGGAAGACAAAATCACATCAATGGAAGGTAGAATGGATTCTATCGAAACGGAAGTAAAAGCGACTAGGGAAGATATAAAGACTTTAGACAATAGGGTTACTAAATTAGAAGACAGAATTCTTAAAGAACATGAACTAACAAGAGAAGAGCTTAAACAAGAGATAGAATATGTATATAATGAATTAGGAAATGTTCGAGATGACTTAAAATATGAGATAAATAATTTAACCTTAAAAGTAGTTCAGAATGACAATGAGATTATAAAATTTAAAAAAATCTTTAGAAATGCAAAATAATAAAGTAAATTGATAGGGGCGGTTATTCCGTCCTATTTTTGTTTTCTATAGTATCAAAATTTTGTTTTTAAGTTAGAGTAGTGAACATTAAAACATAGTTTTTAAGATAAATAAAAAATCAGAAAAATCTAAAAAATGTAGTCCAGACTACAGAACCTTATCTAATTATTAAATATAATTAACATATATTTTTAGACTAAAAATAAAGAAGGGGGATTTGTATGATTAAACTAATAGGTGTTCTTATTATTATCATAGGTTTTATTTTAAAACTAGACACCATAGCGGTCGTACTTATAGCTGGAATTGTAACAGGACTAGTAGGTGGACTTGGTTTTGGGGAAATCTTGTCTACCCTTGGAAGTGCTTTCATAAAAACAAGATACATGTCATTATTTTTAGTTACTCTTCCGGTTATAGGTATATTAGAAAGATACGGTTTAAGAGAAAGAGCAGCAGAACTTATCAAAAACATAAAAGCAGTTACGACAGGGAAAGTACTTACAATTTATACTATTATAAGAGAGTTGGCAGCTGCATTTTCTTTAAGACTTGGAGGACATGTCCAATTTATTAGACCTTTGATTTTTCCTATGGCACAAGGAGCTGCTGAAGCCAATTATGATAATCTTGGAGAAGAAGAAATCGAAGAAATTAAAGGTTATGCAGCGGCATCCGAGAACTATGGTAACTTTTTTGGGCAAAATGTATTTATCGCATCAGGTGGAGTACTTCTTATAGTGGGTACTTTAGGTGAACTTGGTATAGAAGTTACCCCTTTAGCAGTATCTAGGGCTTCTATTCCAATAGCGGTAGCTGCACTTGTTTATGCGACAATACAATATTACATATTAGATAAAAAGTTTTCGAAAAAACTAAACAAACACAAGAGCGAAGCAACAGAATAGATGAAGGGGTGAGAGGATGAAAGGGATATTGTTAGAAGGTTTATATGTATTAGCTGGTTTAGTTTCATTTATTGCTAGCTACATGGCTTTGAAAGATAAGAAACTTTCAACTAAGATAGGGACAGCTTTATTCTGGGGGCTTTTAGCAGTTATTTTTATGTTTGGGAAATACCTACCACCATCAATGGTTGGATTCATGTTACTTGTAATGGGGGTACTTACTGCATTTAAACAGGTTAGACTTGGGTCACTCAAAAATGCAGATGAAAAGTTTAGAATAGAAAAATCAAAATTAATAGGAAACAAGATTTTTATACCAGCTTTAACTATAGCAGTATTTGCTTTCGGGATTGCTCAGTTTACAAAATTAGGAGGTTTAGTAGGGCTTGGCTTTGGTGCAATTGCAGCAACTATAATCGCACTTGTTATGACAAAGGCAGAAGTAAAATATGTCGGATATGATGGAAGTAGATTGTTACAGCAGGTAGGATCAGCAAGTATTTTACCACAATTGCTTGCAGCGTTAGGAGCATTGTTTAATGCAGCAGGAGTTGGTCAAGTTATAGCACAAGGTATCTCTGGTATTATTCCTGAAGGAAATATACTTGCAGGAGTTATAGCTTATTGTGTAGGTATGGCTATATTTACTATGATAATGGGTAATGCTTTTGCAGCTTTTGCAGTTATAACAGCAGGTATTGGCTTACCATTCGTATTGTCACAGGGAGCAAATCCGGCTATAGCAGGAGCTCTTGCTCTTACTGCAGGATATTGTGGAACTCTTATGACTCCTATGGCTGCTAATTTTAACATAGTACCTGCTGCGATATTAGAAACTAAGAACAAAAACAGAGTTATATTAAGCCAAATACCACTTGCACTAGTTCTTCTTGCAACTCATATAGTGCTTATGTATGTTTTAGCATTTTAAAAGGTAAAGGCGGTTAAATGTAGTTTTATGTTGAAAAGCGGAGGTTTTAACCTCCGCTAACTAAATACTTATATCAAAACTTGATTTATTATAAAAAATAAAAGGAGGCATTATCATGAAAGTTATAGTAACAGGATTTGAACCATTCGGAGGAGAAAAGGTAAATCCTGCGCTAGAAGCAGTTAAAAAGCTTGAAGATGAGATAGCAGGTGCCAAAATTATAAAAGTAGAGATTCCTACAGTGTTTAGAAAATCTATAGAGAAACTTGAAAAAGTAATAGAAAGTGAAAAACCTGATATAACTATATGTGTTGGTCAAGCAGGAGGGAGATTTGATATTACAATAGAAAGAGTAGCCATTAACATTGATGATGCTAGGATACCTGATAATGAAGGTAATCAGCCCATTGATGAACCAATATATTTAGATGGTTTAAATGCGTATTTTGCCAAACTTCCTATAAAAGCTATGGTAAAGGAATTAAGGAAAAATAAAATTCCAGCATCTATATCAAATAGTGCTGGGACATTTGTATGTAATCATATTATGTATGGCCTTTTGCATCTGATTGATAAGAAATATCCTAATATGAGGGGTGGATTCATACACGTGCCTTTTATACCTGAACAGGTTATAAATAAAAAAAATACTCCTAGCATGTCGTTAGATAATATAACAGAGGGCCTTAGACTTGCTATAAAAGCAGCTATAGAAAATAAAGAAGACATAAAAGCAATAGAAGGGAAGATTTGCTAAAAGAAGGTGATGTGAATGTGCCAATATTTATTCGTTTATGGTAGTTTGATGGAGGGTTTTTTTAATTATAATAATCATTTGAAAGGAAAAGTCTTAGAAAGAAAAGTGGCAAGAACAAGAGGAAAACTTTATCACCTAGTAGATAAAGGTTATCCTGCTATGATTAATGGTGAGGATTATGTATATGGAGAATTTATATTAATAAAAGATTTTTATAAGACACTTAAGCAGTTAGATAGAGTAGAAAATTTTTTTGGAGAAAATAATGAGGACAATGAGTACAATAGAGTTCTTAAAGAAATAGAAGTTCTTGAGGATAATACTATTCAGAAAGCTTATGTGTATATGTATAATTGTAAAGATATGAGAAGATTAATGAGTGAAAATATTTATATACCTCATGGAAATTGGAGGAAATACATGGAGGATATAAGTAAGAGTGTAGGTTGAAGGAGGTGCTATTTCAAATAGCATCTCCTTAAATTATACTATATAAACGATAAAAAAATTATATTTAAAAAGTAATCAATATATTCTGTGAAACAAGTAAAAATTTGATATAATTAGTATAATTATACTAAATAAGAAAGGCGTGTGACATTCATGTATAATGATTTGTTTGATGAAAAAAAACAGAATGAAATGCGCGCATTTTTTTTAGAAATAAGTAGATTAGGTATATATAAAAAATATCCGAAGAACTCTATAATAGATATATCAGGGACTGATTTTGTTGCTATAGTAGTAGAGGGCAAAGTAAAACGTACTTTGTATAGTTATAAAGGATTAGAAAAAATTCTTTATATACTTAAACCTGGCGAGATTTTTGGAGAGATGAGTTATTTTTGTGGTGGCAGTGTTAATGTTATTACTCGAACTATGGAAAATACAGTGATTTCGATTGTTGACAAGGAGAAATTAAATAAGGTTCTGCAAATAAACGATCAAGTTCATAAATTTTTTCTTCATAGTGTCATTAGAAAATATAGAATATTAATGTTTCAAATGGCAGATATGATTTTCAATAGTTCTCTTGGGAAAATAGCTGATACACTTATTAGACTTTCATCGCAAGAAGGCAGATGGATAGAACAGAATATTGTCATAAATCTTTCTCTTACTCATCAAGAACTAGCTGATTTGATAGGTTGTTCAAGAGTTACAGTAACGAAGGGATTAAATGAATTTAGGGATAAAGGGATAATAGATATTCAAAGCAGGAAAATAGTAATAAAAGATATGGAAAAGCTAAGAACTTATATAGAGCCATTAATTTAGTTTTTTCAATTAGATCTTATACAAGAAAAATTATGTCATAAATTTGCATATATACAAGCAGCTTGTTAATGGTAATTTTATAAATGATTTATGAAGTAATATTTATTCTAGTAATATTTGACAAGAATAATAAATACATATATAATATAGGCGTAAATTGGTATATACAACATAACAATAATACAAATATATAACAACTAAATAAAACTTTAGTCTAAAGAAAGGTTGAGAAGAATTTGAACAATATAATTGTTGAAGGGAGAAATATAAATACGTTAAATATTGATAAATTGTCTACTCTTGAAATAATAGAGAAAATAAATAATGAAGATAAAAAAGTTGCTTATGCAGTTGAAAAGGAAAAGAATAATATTGCTAAAGCTGTAGATTTAATCGTAGAAAGTTTTAACAAAGGCGGAAGGCTGTTTTATGTAGGTAGTGGTACAAGTGGGAAATTAGGAGTGCTAGATGCATCTGAATGTCCTCCTACATTTGGAGTAGATGATTCTATGGTACAAGGAATCATATCAGGAGGAGAGAAGGCAATAAGTGGATGGCTTGAACATACAGAAGATGATGAAAAATTAGCAATCGAAGATATGAGAAAAAGAAAAGTTAACTCTAAAGATATAGTGGTTGGTATAAGTGCTAGTGGCAATACTCCTTATGTTATAAAAGCGATAGAATATGCAAAAGAAATTGGTGCTAAAACTGTAGGTCTTATATGTAATAGCAAAGGCAAATTAAAAGATAAATGTGATATTACTATTTGTGTAGAAGTAGGGCCAGAGGTAATTATGGGGTCTACTAGGATGAAAGCAGGAACAGCACAAAAAATGGTTTTAAATATGCTCAGTACTGCATCTATGATTAAAATAGGAAAAGTTTATAGTAACCTTATGATAAATGTTAGACCTATAAACAAAAAACTTAGAAAAAGAGTAGAAGAAATCGTCTATTTAGCAACAGGAGCAGAAGAAAAACTAATTAAAGATGTTCTAGAAGAATGCGATTATGACGCTAAATTAGCAATTATTATGATTAAGAAGAATGTAAATTTAATAGAGGCTAAAAATTTTCTAGATAATCATGGAGGTATCAAACATGTTTAAATTTTTCAGAAGGAACAAAAGTAGAGATATTTTAGCACCTATGATGGGCAAAATAATTAACATTGAAAATGTACCAGATGAAGTTTTTTCACAGAAGATGGTTGGTGATGGGATAGCTATTGAACCTACTGATGGAATTGCTGTTGCACCTTGTGATGGAAAGATAATACAGATATTTCCTACAAATCATGCCATAGGTATAGAAACTGAAGAAGGTTTGCAAATACTTATACACATAGGAATTGATACTGTTGAGTTAAAGGGAGAAGGCTTTAAAAGCTATGTTAATAAAGGGGATTATGTAAAAGCTGGAGATAAATTGCTTGAGGTTGATTTGGAATACTTAAAGAAAAATGGAAAATCAATTATTAGTCCTATAGTTATAACCAATATGGAGTTAGTTGATAGTTTAAATAAAATGAAAGGATATGTGAAAGCTTTTAGTGATTCGATAATGAAGATAAATCTAAAAGCTAAGTAAGAGTTGTTCTAAGTGAGATTAGCAAACGAGTTTGGAGGGATATTTTTGAGAAAAGTATCAAAACAAAATCCTTTACCTTTATATTATCAGTTAAAGGAAATAATTCAAGAAATGATAGAAAATGAAGAATTAAAACCAGGAGATCCAGTACCTCCTGAAAGAGAATTATGTGAAATTCACGGTATAAGCAGGATGACTGCTAGAAAGGCAATAATGGCATTAGTGAATGAAGGGATATTATATAGAGAACAAGGAAAAGGTACATTCGTTTCTGAACCTAAAATCAAACAGCAGCTTTCGCAATTAAGAGGTTTTACAGAAGAGATGGCTGAAAAGGGGCTAAAAACAGACACGCATATATTGTCTTTTAAAATAAAAGAAGCTACTAAAAAGATAAAAAACCATCTAAATATGGATGAAAAAAATAATAAGGTTATAGAAATAAGAAGGTTAAGGATAGTAGAAGATGAACCTTTTGCTATTGAGATTGTATGGATACCATTTAATATGTGCCCTGACTTACAAAAAGATATGCTTGAAGGCAAATCACTTTATAAGATTTTTAAAGAAAAGTATGGTTATACTTTGGATTATGCTAAACAAACAATAGAACCTATAATGTTAAATGAATATGAAAGTGATTTATTAAACTTAGACATAAAATCACTAGCTCTGCTATTTAGAAGGAAGACATATTTAGATGATGGTAGAGTTATTGAATATACAAAAGCTATCTATAGAAGTGACAAATACAAATACGAAGTTATACTTAGGTCATAATTTAGCAAATGGCATAAATATTTTTCTTAGAGAATAAATTTTGAGGGGGTGTGTGGAAAGGCTTTATAAATATTTTTTATCAAAATATATTTGAAAAATAAAAAAGGGGGAGCAAAAGTGAGAAATTCATTTGGGAAAGTTCAAAAAATTGGTAAGGCTTTGATGCTACCAATAGCTGTTTTGCCAGCAGCAGCACTATTACTTAGATTAGGAGCTAGCGATATATTTAATATTCCTTTTGTAATGAAAGCTGGGGAAGCTATATTTGCTAATCTTGCTTTACTATTTGCTATAGGTGTTGCAGTCGGATTATCTTTTGATAGTGCCGGATCAGCAGGTCTAGCAGGTGCTGTAGGTTATCTTGTTCTAACTAATGCTATAGTCACTATTAATCCAGATATAAATATGAGTGTACTTGCAGGTATAATTTCTGGTATTGTAGCAGGTGTTTTATATAATAAATTTCATGATATCAAACTACCTGACTGGCTAGGATTTTTTGGAGGTAAAAGATTTGTACCTATTGTTACAGCTGCTGCAAGTATAGTATTAGCACTTATTTTCGGTTATGTATGGCCTCCTATTCAAAATGGTATTCAAGCAGCTGGTGAATGGATAATAGGAGCTGGAGCTGTAGGAGTATTTGCTTTTGGAGTATTAAACAGACTATTAATTCCATTTGGATTACATCATGTAATCAATAGTTTTATTTGGTTTGTATTTGGTCAATACGGAGACGCAACTGGAGATTTAAGCAGATTCTTTGCTGGAGATCCAACTGCAGGTTCATTTATGGCAGGTTTTTATCCAATATTTATGTTTGCACTTCCTGCAGCAGCTTTAGCGATGATTACAATGGCTAAGCCTGAAAATAGAAAGGCAATTAGTGGAGCAATGATAAGTGTTGCATTTACATCTTTCCTTACTGGTATAACTGAACCAGTAGAATTCATATTTATGTTTTTAGCTCCAATTCTATATATAACACATGCTATACTTACTGGTTTATCATTAGCTGTAGTTCATGTTTTAGGTATTAGACATGGTTTTGGTTTTTCTGCTGGAGCTATAGACTATTTCCTAAATATGGGATTGGCTACAAAAGGTTGGCTATTAATACCTATTGGTTTAGTTTTTGGGTTAATTTACTATTTAATTTTTGTTTACGTAATCAAGAAATTAAACTTACCTACTCCAGGTAGATTAGATGAAGAAAGTAGCTCAATAGATAGTGAGATAGAAAGCAAGGGGTTATCAGGGGTAGCGTCAGCATATATAGAAAAGCTAGGTGGAATAGAAAATATTGAAGAAATAGATGCTTGTATTACAAGACTTAGATTAACATTAAAAGATGCTTCTATAGTTAATGATGCAGAACTTAAAAAACTAGGTGCGTCTGGCGTACTTAGACCTAATAATAAAAATATGCAAGTTGTTGTAGGCACTAAGGCTGAACTAATAGCAGATGAAATGAAAAGGCTAATGGCTAAAAATACAGTTGTATCCTAAAGACTGGCATTGACATGGTAGCTCGACTTGCTACCATGTCATTTTGTCAAAAGAAAGGACGATAAAGTATGAAGAAAATATATGGCCTTATCAATGGGAAAATAATACATGATTATTCAATCATAGAAAACAAAGTATTGATATTTAATGAAAAGATAATTGATATTTTAGATTTACAAGAAATAGATAGATATAAAAATATAGACTTAATAGATGTTAAAGGGAAATTCATATCACCTGGTTTTATTGATATTCACATACATGGTGCTGGTGGAAGTGATATTATGGATGGCACTATAGAATCCATAACTAACATTAGCAACACTATAGCAAAAACTGGAGTTACAGGTTTCTTACCAACTACAATGACTATGGATAGATATACTATATATAAAGCGCTAAATATAGTGAGACAAGCTACCTATCTAGATATTCAAGGAGCAAAAGTATTAGGAGTACACATGGAAGGACCTTTTATAAATGAAAAATATAAAGGTGCTCAAAATGCAAAATATATTTTGAAGCCTGACTTCGACTTTATCAAAGAGTACTTAGACATTATTAAAATAATTACACTAGCACCAGAAATGGATGAAGGGTATAAATTTTTACAAAAAATGAAGGATTATAGTAACATAACCCTTTCTATTGGTCATTCTAATGCAACTTATGATGAGGCAAAAAAAGCTATCAAAAGCGGAATAAAACACGCTACACATCTTTTTAATGCGATGACTCCGATGCATCATAGAGATCCAGGGATTGTAGGCGCAGTTTTTAATAGTAACATTACATGTGAATTAATAGCTGATAAAATTCATGTACACCCAGCTATTTTTCAATTACTCATAGACATAAAAGGTGTAGAAAACTTAGTACTTATAACTGATTCAATGAGAGCTGGATGTATGAAAGAAGGTATATATGAACTAGGAGGTCAAAAAGTTATAGTAAAATCTGGCTCGGCAAGATTAGAAAATAACACTTTAGCTGGAAGTATATTAACGTTAAATAAAGCAGTAAAAAATATTTTAGAAAACACCAACATTAAATTACATGAAGTTATTAAATTAGTTACACAAAATCCAGCTAAAGTGATTGGAATAGATAAAAATAAAGGTAGTCTTAACATAGGCAAAGATGCAGATATAACAATCTTTGATGAAGATTTAAATATATATTTTACTGTTGTAGAAGGTAAAATTGTTTTTAATAAACTTTAATTTTTAAGTAGCGAAGAATTTATTATTGTAGATATACTAGTACTCGAATATGGATAGGAGAGGAGGACAAGACTTTGAAAGTAATAATTGTAAAGGATTATGAGGAAATGAGCAGAAAAGCAGCTAACATAGTAGCAAGTCAGATTATACTAAAACCAGATAGTGTTATAGGTCTTGCGACAGGAGATACGCCAAAGGGAATGTATAGAGAATTAATAAGACTTTATAATAATGGGGATATAGACTTTGCTAACATAAAGACATTTAACTTAGATGAATATTATGGTTTACCAAAAGAAAACCCACAAAGCTATCACTACTATATGATGGAAAACTTATTTAATCACGTAAACATAAAAAAAGAAAATATACATATTCCAAATGGAATGACAGAAAGTATTGAAAAAGAATGTGAAGAATACGAAAAAAAGATACAACAAGCAGGAGGTATAGATTTACAAGTATTAGGAATTGGAAGAAATGGACATATAGGTTTTAACGAGCCAGACTTAAAATTTGAAGCTAAAACACATCTTGTAGAACTTGATGAAGATACAATAAAAGCAAATTCTAGATTCTTTAATTCAATACAGGAAGTTCCTACTAAAGCAATAAGTATGGGAATAAAGACCATAATGCATGCAAGAAAGATATTATTACTTGCTTCCGGAAAAGAAAAAGCAGAGGCTATATATAAAGCTGTTAAGGGTAAAATTATACCAGAAGTACCTGCATCTGTATTACAACTACATCCAGATGTTATCGTTATAGCTGATAAGGAAGCAGCTTCATTATTATAGGTTAGGGGGGTTATTATGGTAAAGAGAATTCTCGATTTAAATTCTTCTGATATATACAAAATGTCAAAGAATGAGATTATTCAAAGTATAAGGGCTGCTGAAGGAAGAACTATTGTTTCTGAAGTTGTAGGTGTATACCCTCCTCTTTATGGAGATGTTAGTAATGTTGAATTAGTATGTGCTTTTGGTGCAGATATAGTGCTTTTAAACTTCTATGACGTAAACAATCCTCAAGTTTTGGGATTACCTATAGAAAAAGGTGAAAAAGTAGTAAGTGAGATAAAAAGATTAACTGGTAGATTTGTGGGCATAAACTTAGAACCAGTAGATTTAGATGCTGAATTAATTGAAAAACGTGTAGAATTACCAAAAGGAAGATTGGCAACACCAGAGAATGTAAAAAAAGCTATTGAACATGGTATCGATATGATAGTTTTAACTGGGAATCCTAAAACTGGAGTCACAAATAAAAAGATAATAGATTCAATAAAAGAAATAAGAGACAAAGTAGGAAATGACATTATTATAATTTCTGGTAAAATGCATGGTGCTGGTAGTACACATGAATCAGGTGGAGGAATAATTGATGAAAAAACAGTTGTAGAGTTCATTGAAGCTGGCAGTGATATTATACTTTTACCTGCTCCTGGGACTGTACCTGGAATGACTGTTCAATATGCTAAAATGCTAATTGATGTAATTCACAAATATGGAGCATTAGCTATGACAACTATTGGGACTTCACAAGAAGGAGCTGATGAAAATACAATAAAGACAATTGCATTAAACAGCAAAATGGCTGGTGCAGATATGCATCATATAGGAGATGCAGGTTTTACTGGAGTAGCTATACCTGAAAATATTATGACTTATTCTATTGCAATAAGAGGAAAAAGACATACTTATAGAAGAATGGCAAGGTCGGTAAATAGATAATAATAGAGTTTAGCTTCACATTTTATTCAAATCGCAGAACTTCTGGGATAATGAACCATGTTTATTACCTCAGAAGTTTTAATTTTACTAAAAAGCTGAATTGCGAACGACAGTACATTGACACTCTATAAAAAAACTTATTAAAATTAATATATCAAAAACTATAGAAATAACAAAAATGCAACAAAATACCTATGAAAAAATATTATTTTTAAGAAGGAATTATGTCAAATTATATCGAAATTATTAAAACAGTTCCATGATACTTTAACTATCCACCCACTATCAACTATTAACTATTATTAACTAATATAGAAAGCGAGGAATAAACTATGCCACAAATAGATCAGCAAAATTACTATTACGACGAAATCAGCTTACGAGAAATCATCGAAGTTCTACTAAAAGGTTGGAAGCTTATAGCTATTATAACTATCATAAGTGTATTAACATCAGGAATATTTAGTTTCTTTATAATAGATCCAACTTATGAAGCTAGAACAACACTTATGGCATCCTTTGCAACTGAAAGGTTAGTAAATCAGAAAATTTCTGATGACATACAAGGTATATTAGACACTATTTCTTCATATCCAATTATGACTATACAAACATATAAAGAGCAGATAAAAAATCCAGAGATACTGAAGCAGACTATAGATGAATTAGGATTAGATAAAGAAGAGTTTACATTAAACGTACTTAAAGAAATGATTGAGCTAGAAACTATAAAAGATACTAACCTTATAGCAGTTAAAGTTAAATATACAGATCCTGAACTAGCAGCAAAAATAGCAAATACAGTAGCACAAAAATTTACTTCATTTATATCTAACATGGCAAAACAACAGGCATCAAAATCTTCACAATTCATACAATCACAACTAGAGGTAGAAAAGAAAAAGCTAGATGATGCGTTATTAGAGCTTGAACAGTTCTTATCACAACCTAGAGGTGTAGATGAACTTAAAGCAGAAGTTAGCTCAAAGTTGAACCTTTTAACTAGCTATAAGACTCAACTAGTTCAAAAAGAAGTTGCGTTAAACAAACTTGAAGCGGCTTTAGAAGCTGCAGAAAAAGAACTTAAAGCAACACCAAAGGTATTAATTACAAAGAAATCTATTTCAGAAGATCCTATATTAAGTCAATTAGTAACTGACACTGCTAATTTAGAAACTAAAGATGTTCTAAGCTTAACTATGGAGAATGAACAAATAAACTCCAATTATTTAAGTCTAAATAATAAAGTTTCAAACTATAGAATTTCAATTGCAGAGACATCAAAAGAAATAGAAGATATTAAAAATAAAATAGAATTAACAAAGAAAGAATTAGAAAATATTCAAGTAGAGCTAGCAGAAAAAGAGCATCAAGAAAGTCTTATTCAAAGAAAAGTAAACCTTGCTCAAAGCACATACGATGCTTTCTTAAAGAAATATGAAGAAACAAGAATAGCTGAATCATCAGAAATAGGAGATTCAAGCATACTTATAGTTTCAAAAGCTGTAATACCAGAAACTCCAGTTTCACCTAAGAAAATGCTAAACCTAGCAATAGCAGGAGTACTAGGTATTATGGTAGGAGTATTTGTAGTATTCTTTAAAGAGTATTGGGAAAGTTCAGCTGAAGAAGCAACTAATAAGTCAGAATAAATCATATTTTGAAGATAAATGTCGAAAAAGGTTGCAATATGACGGACGAAAGTGTTGAAAAATAGCCATTTTTAGGTTGAATAAAACGTGAATTTTTATTATAATAATATATGCTTGTTTATATATTTTATAGAAAAACAAGCATACCTTGGGGGTATTAACATTGACTTCTAAAATTTCAAAAAATACACACAAACTAAAACTAGCAAATATTAATGTAGAAAATATAGTTTTTATTGGTTTATGCATCTTACTATTTTATCCACCATTCTTTAGAGGACTGTACTTTGAAAAAGAGCTTTTGCCAACACATATATTTTCATTTACTTTAGCTTTAATATGGCTTATTTCAAAGTTTAAAGATAAAGAGTATGACTTGGTAAAAACACCTATAGACATAGCTGCTATAGGTGTAGTGTTTATGTATTTTATCTCTATATTTTATGGAGTAAATACTAGATTAGCGATAGGTGAGTTTTTAAAATATGCTAACTACTTCTTAATATTCTTATTAGTCAGAGATTTAATGTATACAGAAAAAAGACAGAAGTGGTTATTAAATGTTCTTGTAATAAGTGGAGTAATAGTAGCTATTATAGGTATAGGTTCTGCAATTGGTACATGGAACTATAATGGAGCATATGTTGGTAATAGAATTAGTTCAACATTACAATATCCTAATGCTTTAGCTTCATATCTAGGAGCTTTGTTTATTGTAACTATAGGATTAATAACTATACAACAAAAGAGATTATATAAGGCTGTATATGGTATTTTTTCGAACATATTATTATTTGCTTTTATACTTACATATTCAAGAGGTATGTGGCTTATATTACCTTTTATACTTCTATTATTTATTATAACTATACCTAATAAAAGAAAATTAGAAACCTTAATATATATATTTGCAAATATAGCTGTTAGCATACCTTTAGCGTTCGTATTTTCACAAAAGATTGAAGAAAAAAGTTATATTTTATGGATAATATTTATTAGTTCATTATTATTAATGGGGATACTAACTTACCTTATATCGCTTATTGATTATAAATTAAGAGAAGTTTCAGTAAAAAAACTTATAATAGCTTTAGGAATTGTTATAGTTATTTTTAGTAGTGCTGTTATATATATTATCAATACAACTACTTCATTAACACTAGCTAACAATACAACACAAAATACTTGGACAAGTATTGCAAGAAAAGTAGAAGAAGTTCAACCTAATACTGAGTATGAGTTACTGATTAAGTATAAAGGTGTAAATAAAAATGATAAGCCTTTTGCAGGACGAGTAAGAGTATATAGTATAAATACAGAAGGTAAATTAGAAAAATTAGAATTTCTTAATATATCGGATTATACAAAAGAAGAAGCTAGTATGCAATTTACAACACTTGAGAATACAGAAGGAGTAAAAATAATCTTTGAAAATTATTATGCGGGTACATCTATAACCTTTTATGAAGTAAAGGTAGTTGATTCAAAAACTAAAGAAATTATTAAAAATATAAAACTAAAATACAAGTATATTCCAGAAAGCATTGTATCAAGACTGGAAAGTATTAGCTTAAAAGAAAGTAGTGCTCAAGGAAGAATTGTGTTTTATAAAGATGCTTTTAAGATAATAAAAGACTATTTTATATTTGGTACTGGTGGTGGTGGCTGGGTAACACTATACCAAAAGTATCAATCATATATGTATTGGACAACCCAGGCACACAACTATTTTCTTCAAATGTGGATAGAAATAGGTTTGATAGGGTTACTTATATTCATTAGTTTCCTTTGTTTTATAACTTATTACATATATAAAAAGTTTAAAAGTGAAGATACAGATAATAAAAAGATTTTGATTGCATCATTATATGTATCAATTTTATCTATATTTGTACACGCATTTATGGATTTTGACTTATCGCTTTCTGCACTAACATTTGTGTTGTGGGCTTTAATAGGAATGTTGGTTAATGGTATTAAGGTTGATAAGGTTTTTGATGTAAAAAATAAAAACGAGATATTAAAAATTGTTTATGTAGTAGGTTTAATATTCCTTATATTATCATCATCTTCTTTATATATGGGACATGTATATGCTCAAAAAGCATTAACTGCTAATAAAGATAAAAATATAGATGCTGCAATTAAATATTTTGAAAAAGCATCTACATTCGATTCATTTAAGCCTGAGTATAAAAGTGATTTGGCTACATTCTATAAGGTTAAATATAAAATTACTAAAGACAAAAACTATATTACTAAAGCTGAAATGCAAATCGAAAGGGTTTTACAATTAGCAAAATACAGTTCAAGATTTAAAGCAATAGGTGCATCTTTTTACATGGGTATAGGACAAATTGAAAAAGGACTTGATTTAATTGATGAGTCTGTAAAATTACAGCCTATGAGAACTGAAAACTATCTTCAAAAATGTGATGCTTATCTTACAGTATTTTATTACTATGCGAATCAAAAGAAAGATTTAGATAAAGCAAAAGTAATTATTGAAAGAGCGTATAAAGTAAAAGAACAGATAAATGAAATAAATAAGAGGGCGTTAAAACCATTACACTATAATGAAGATTTATTATATAAAATTGGAGTTATTCAATTTAACTATGAGAATTTAAATAATAGAGAATATAAGATAGATAGAAATTATACATTAGATTTCGCTTATTATTTTGATTTAGATATAGATAATAATGGTAATATAGATAAGTTAAGTACTTGGAATTCTAAAGAAGGAAATATAAAATATGAAGTTAAGAATGAAGGACAATTTATAAGAATAACAAATAATGGTGAGTCATATGGTATTATTTATCCTTATGGTTTGAAACTAGAGCCAAATACTAAATATAAAATTTATTTTAAAGCTAGAGGTACTGTCAGAGAAAATACGTTTAGATTTTATGTAATCGATTATAAGGCTAAGAAAAAGAACCAAGGTAGCTTGACTAATATAAAACTTACTAAAGACTGGCAAATTTATAGTTTGGAAATTAAAACAGATTCAGATATAAAACCAGGTACACAATACTTAAGATTCCAACATAATGGTAATGATGAAGGGTATATTGATTTAGAGGAAGTAGTACTATTTAGGAAAATTAAATAACGATTATTTGTTAATTTAGGTAAAGTAATGAATATTTATTGAAGGAATTTGCAAATTTGTGTAGAATATATTTTGCTAAAAATGTAATAAATTAGACAAATACTAAATGTATATACTATGACAAAACTTAAAGAATTGGCTAAATTAGGAGATGATTTTAGAAGTTATATTCTGCAAGAGAATGTAGAAATCTATGAGTTTCAAAGTGGAAGAAGATAAAACACAGTAGTTTTAATGTTTTGGAGAGTTATTGAGATATGAAAAAAAGCTGATTTTTAGTGTTGAGAGTGTATTCAAACCATTAGAATTACTTGGTTGTGTGTACTTTTGAAGCAATTTTGTAGCAATAGGTAAATATAACGAATGAAAGGTGATGGTTTTATTGTCTTATCTTGTTGTTGTAGCACATCCAGACGATGAAGTGCTAGGGGCAGGAGCTACAATTTTAAAACTTTCACAAGCTGGTTATGAAGTGAATGTATGTATTTTATCTGGTGAAGTGGAAGTCCGTAATAATAGGCCAACAATAGAATTATTAAATCAAGATATTAATCAAGCTATAAACATTTTAGGTGTGAATAAGGTAATTAAGGGATCATTTCCTAATATAGCCTTCAATACTGTTAAACATTTAGAATTAGTAAAATTTATAGAAAAAGCGATTATAGAAACAGGTGCTGAAGTGGTTTTTACCCATCATCCTGCAGATTTAAATAATGACCATTACCATACTTCTATAGCATGTCAAGCTGCTATAAGACTATTTCAAAGGAGACCAGATGTTAAACCGATTAGGGAATTATTATTCATGGAGGTACCATCAGCTACAGAATGGGCTCTAAATACTAGTACAAGACAGTTTATTCCGAATGTTTTTATAGAAGTGGGAGAGGAAAGAATAGATAAAAAAATCGAAGCCCTTTCTGCTTATCGAGGGGTTATGCGCGATTATCCACACCCAAGGAGTAACGAATCTCTTAAAGGTCTAGCTGCATATAGAGGCAGTCAAGCAGGAGTACGATATGCTGAAGCTTTTGAGAGTGTATTTAGAAGAATTAATACAAATATCTAGTTATGGAGTGAAGTATATGAGAATGGCTTTTGCAACTTGTGTTCAGTTAGGACTAAGTTGTATAGAAGAGATATATAGAATTGGTGGAAAACTTGATTTATTAATTACTTTAAAAGATGAAAAAGCAAAAAACAAGTCGGGTAGAATTTATCTAGATGATTTTTCGAATAAACATAATATACCGTTATTGAAAATTAATAACATTAATGATCGTGAAGTGATTAATGCACTTAAAAAGTACCAAATAGATTGGCTGTTTATTATAGGTTGGTCTCAAATAGCAAAATCAGAATTATTAAAAACTCCTAATCTTGGATGTATTGGTATGCATCCTACATTATTACCAATTGGGAGAGGTAGAGCAGCAGTACCTTGGGCTATATTAAAAGGGTTAGATGAAACAGGTGTTACAATGTTTAAATTAGATGAAGGCGTTGACACTGGACCTATAATTGGTCAGGTAAAGATTCCAATTGAGCCTAAAGAAACTGCTACCACGTTATATAAAAAAGTTAATGATGCACATATTACACTAATATCAAAGTATTGGAATGATATAACAGAAAATAAAGTTGAGATGATTTCTCAAGATGAAGCACTTGCAACCTATTGGCCGGGTAGAAGGCCTGAGGACGGTGAAATAAAAGATGAAATGACAATAAGTGAAGCTGAAAGAATGGTAAGAGCTGTTACTAAACCTTATCCGGGTGCTTTTTATCGCACTACTAATGGAATTATTAGGATATGGACTGCAGAAATTAGTGATTATGTTAAAAACGAATGTGCAGACATAACTATCAAGCTTAAGGATGGGTATTTAATTCCAACTGAATATGAATTTTTTGAGGGTGAAATCAATGAGTAAAATCTGTTTAAATATACAAAAAAGCTTAAAAAGACTTGTAGATATAATTCTTTCCATTTTAGTCCTTATTGTTTTCATTCCGTTTTGGTTGTTGATTGCCATACTTATTAAGTTAGATTCTCCAGGACCAGTACTTTTTATACAAAGGCGTCCAGGTTTAAATACTAAACCATTTAGTGTTTATAAATTTAGAACTATGCGTTTAGGTTCTGAAAAAATGATTAAAGGTAAAGAAGTAATGCTCAATGATGAGCGAATAACACGTATTGGAAAGTTTTTACGTAGATATAAAATTGATGAAATACCTCAGTTGTTAAATGTGTTGAAGGGCGAAATGAGCCTTGTTGGACCTAGACCTGAAAGAATGGACTATCTTCCTGATTATACTGAAGAAGAATTAAAAAGATTTCAAATGAGGCCTGGTTTGACTGGACTTGCACAAGTAAGTGGAAATATTTACATATCCCTTGAAGATAGACATAAGTATGACGTTTATTATGTGGAAAACTTTAGTTTATGGTTAGATTTAAAGATTATAATACGTACAATTGGAGTAATTGTATTTGGAGAACGTAAATTTGTGAGAAATGATTTGTCTAATATAAAAGAAGAGGAAATCAGGTCAAATTAGATTTAAAAAGGGGAATATTTAGTATGAAGATTCTAATAACTGGTAAAAAAAGATTTTTCTAAATATGATATCTTATTTCATGTAGATGTTCAAGGAAAACAACTTTAGATTTTATAAGTGAAAATAAAATATTATCTGTGAGTAAAACACCCCAAAATACAAATATTTAACAGAGTTTACTTTAAAGTTAAGCTTAACATGGTAATATTAAAGGATTCAATTTTCAATATTTTTTAGATCATAATATTTTAAACAGTAAAAGAAGTTTCTTTAAGAATAAGATAGACTTTATATAACAAATTAGTCTTTATGGAGTGATGTCATGAAAAAGATATGGATACTGAATCATTATGCAGTACCACCTCAATTAGGACCTTGGTCGCGTCATTTTAAATTTGCAGAAAACTTAATAAAAAAGGGTTATGAGGTCAAGATTTTTGCAGCTAGTACTATACATAACAGCGATAAGAATTTAATACTAGATTCACGAAAATATTTGTATAAAGAATTCAATGATGTACTTTTTGTCTTTATAAAAGCGTGTAGTTATAAAGGAAATAGTAAGGATAGAATAAAGAACATGTTAGATTATGCGATTGGTTTAATGTCAGTGTCAAAGAAGTTTGATTTAGAAAAACCTGATGTAATATACGCTTCATCAGTACATCCTTTAACATGGCTTGTAGGTTATAGGCTAGCTAAGAGATATAATGCCAAATTCATAGCAGAAACTAGAGATTTATGGCCTGAAACACTTGTTGCAATGCGAAAAATAAAAAGAGATAGTATCCCAGCAAGAATATTATACAAACTAGAAAAGTTTATATATAAAAAAGCTGATAAACTTATTTTCACATTTCCTGGTGGTAAAGATTATGTTGAAAGTATTGGACTAGATTCATCAAAAGTTAGGTATATAAATAATGGTGTAGATTTAGAAGAATTTAATAAAAATAAATTGCAGAATGAGTATATAGATAAAGAATTAGACAACAATGAGAAATTTAATGTAATATATACAGGTTCAATGGGAATAACAAATTCCCTTGGCTATTTAATTAAGTCAGCAAAAATAATTCAAGAAAAGGGAATTAAGGATATTCAATTTATATTATTTGGTGATGGATATCAAAAGCGAGAATTAGAAGAATATGTAAAGAACAACAATGTTAACAATGTAGTATTTAAAGGTAAGGTTGAGAAAAAATATATTCCTAATATATTAAGCAAATCAGATTTAAACATATTTACAGGAAAAAATATAGATTTATATAAATATGGTTTAAGTTTAAATAAGATGTTTGACTACTTTGCATCAGGCAAACCAACTTTATCAAATATAGACTGTGGTTATGATATTTTAAAGCAGTATAATTGTGGAATTACAGTAAAAGGTGGTTCTGCTGAAGCATTAGCAGAAGGAATATTAAAATTTTATAATATGCCAAAAAAAGAGTATGAAACTTATTGTATCAATGCTTTAAAAGCTGCTCGAGATTTTGATTTTAAAATATTAACTGAAAAGTTAGAGAAAGTAATTTTAGAAGATTAATAAACATAAAAGAAGGTGAAATTATGCAAATTCCATTGATAGACCTAAAGAAACAATATGAAATTATAAAGAATGATGCAAACCAAAATGTCTTAGAAATCCTATCAGCAGCAAATTACATAATGGGTGAAAATGTAAAGCAATTTGAAAAAGAAATGTGTCGATATTTAGGATCAAAAAATGCTATATCTGTTGGTAATGGAACTGATGCACTAGTTATAGCATTAAAAGCTCTAGGAATAGGACAAGGAGACGAAGTAATAACATCTCCATTTACATTCTTTGCTACTGCTGAAAGCATATCTGCAGTTGGTGCTACTCCTGTATTTGTAGATGTAAGATTAAATACTTTTAATATTGACCCTAGTAAAATAGAAGAAAAAATTACTTCAAAAACTAAAGCTATTATGCCAGTGCATATTTTTGGACAACCTGCTGATATGGATGAAATTATGGCTATTGCCAAAAAACATAATTTATATGTCATTGAAGATGCTTGTCAAGCTATAGGAGCAGAGTATAAAGGTAAAAAGGTAGGCACTATAGGAGATATTGCATGTTTTTCATTCTTTCCAACAAAAAACCTTGGTTGTGCTGGAGATGGAGGAATGATAGTAACTAATAATGAGAATTTTGCAACTATATGTAAAGCATTAAGGACTCATGGCAGTGGTGTTGATGGGAAAAAAGCCTATAATTTACTCAATAATATAGATGAAAATATGGAAGAAGATAATTGTATCGATAATACTATATATAACCCATTTAAATACTATAACTACATTATAGGCCATAATTCTAGATTAGATGAAATACAAGCAGCTATATTAAGAGTAAAATTAAAAGAACTAGATAAATGGAATGATTTAAGAAGAGAACACGTAAAGTTTTATAATGAAAATTTAAAAGACACAAAATTTATAACTCCTTTTGAAGAAAGAAATGTAAAACATGTATACCATATGTATATACTTCAATCAGAAAGAAGAGCTGATGTAGTAAGTTATTTAAAAGAAAAAGGTATAGCTACAGGGATATATTATCCTGTTCCATTGCATCTTCAAAAAGCTTATAAGGGATTAGGATATGAACTAGGGGATATGCCAAATGCAGAATATTTGTCAGAAAGAACATTTGCTATTCCAGTTTATCCAGAATTAAGCAAAGAGCAAAGAGAATATATAGTAAATTCTTTGGTGGATTATAAATAACGCTTAACAGAAGGAGGAGATTATGCAATGTTAGGCAAAACTATTAATGAAATTAATATCGGAGATAGTGCGTCGTTTCAAAAAACCATTTCGGAAACTGATGTTTACCTTTTTGCAGGGATTACTGGAGATATTAATCCAGCACATTTAAATGATGTAGAAGCCAAAAAAACTATTTTTGGAGAAAGAATAGCACATGGTATGTTAACAGCAAGTTTGATATCTGCAGTTTTGGGAGTTCAATTACCTGGCCCAGGAACAATATATTTGGGTCAAGATTTGAAATTTAAAGCCCCTGTCAAATTTGGAGATACTATCAAAGCTACTGTTAAAGTAATAGAAATAATAAAAGAAAAAAACATTATAAAACTTGATACAACTTGTACGAATCAAGAAGGAAAAGTTGTAGTTGAAGGATTAGCGATTGTAATGCCACCAAAGGAGCGTGTTTAGAATGAGGAAAATGAGTTTAAAATCGATTTGTAATAACAATACAGAGTGGTTACTAAAATCTAATTGTGAATTTGATACATTAGGTATGGCTACATCTAAATATCCAGATAAAAAAGTTTTGAGTTTTATTTCTGATGAAAAATATTTTAATTCAATTATAAATAATAAAGATATTGTTGGAATAATATGTACTGAAGAAATATACAAAAGATACGATGAATTGAAAAATTATGGCGTTATTATTGCCAAAGACCCGAAAAGAGCATTTTTTGAGATACATAATATGTTAGCAAAAACAGAATTTTATTGGAAAAAATTCAAAAACAAAATTAGCGAAACTTCAGATGTGTCTAATGATGCTATTATTGGGGAGCACAGTATTGAAATCGGAGATAATTGTATTATAGAACCAGGAGTAGTAATACATCCAGGCACAATAATAGGAGATAATGTTATTATTAGATCTGGTTCTCAGATTGGAACTAGTGGATTTCAATTTATTAAAGTTAAAAATGATGTAATTCCAGTTACAACTGCTGGTAGGGTTATTATTAGAGACAATGTAGAAATTCAACATAATTGTTGTATAGATCGTGGAGTTCTTGGTGGAGATACTGTATTAGACTATAATGTAAAATTAGATAATTTTGTACATATTGCGCACGATGATTACATTGGAGAGAGAACCTTTATAACTGCAGGGGTTAAGTTATCTGGACGTGTAGTTGTAGGTAAGGATTGCTGGCTAGGTGTAAATGCAACAGTTTCTAATGGAATAAATATTGGTGATAATTGTAGGATAAGTTTAGGCTCTGTAGTAACTAAAGATGTACCTTCAGGGACTACAGTTACTGGTAATTTTGCGATTGAACATTCTAAATTCATAGAATTTATTAAATCAATAAGATAAGGGTGGTGTAAATTTTGAAAACTTATAAAGAAGTATTATTAGATAAAATTTATAACAAAACTGCTTTAGTAGCTGTAATAGGGCTTGGTTATGTAGGTCTACCATTAGCAGTTGAAAAAGCGAAGGCGGGTTATAAAACAGTAGGTTTTGATATACAGAAATCAAAAGTTGATATGGTAAATCAAGGACATAATTATATAGGTGATGTAGTAGATTCTGAATTAAAAGATTTAGTAAGTAAAGGATTATTATCTGCAACTACTGATTTTTCTATTGTAAAAGATGCAGATTTTATAGCAATATGTGTACCTACGCCTTTAGATGAGTATCAACAACCAGATATAAGTTACGTTAAAAATTCTGCAATAGAAATATCAAAGTATCTTAAAAAAGGTTCTATTGTAGTATTGGAAAGCACTACATATCCAGGAACAACAGAAGAACTACTTCTTCCTATATTAGAAAAAGGTTCAGGATTAAAATGTGGACAAGATTTCTTTTTAGCCTTTTCTCCTGAAAGGGTAGATCCAGGCAACCTAATTTATAAAACAAAAAATACTCCTAAAGTAGTAGGTGGAGTAGGGAAAGATTCAACAGAAATTGCAGCTACTATGTATAGGAATGTACTTGAAGGCGAAGTATTTGAAGTGTCTTCACCCAAAGTAGCTGAAATGGAAAAAATACTTGAAAATACATATAGAAATATAAATATTGGGCTAGCAAATGAAATGGCTATAATTTGTCATAGGATGGGAATTAATGTATGGGAAGTTATTGAAGCGGCGAAGACAAAACCTTATGGCTTCCAAGCTTTCTATCCAGGTCCAGGACTTGGAGGTCATTGTATACCATTAGATCCATACTATCTTACATGGAAAGCTAGAGAATATGATTATCATACAAGACTTATAGAAATTTCAGGAGAGATAAATAACTATATGCCAGAGTATGTAGTAGAAAGAAGTAGTAAAATACTTAATAGATTCAACAAACCGCTTAATGGCTCTAAAATACTCATACTAGGAGTAGCATATAAACAGGATATAGATGATTATAGAGAAAGTCCAGCTTTAAAGGTTATTCATAATTTTGAAAGAGAAGGATGTATTGTAGATTATTATGATCCTTATATTGAAAATTACAAATTTAAAGGCAAGACAAAACATGGTATAAAAGAACTTAATAAAGAGGCATTACAAGGTGCTGATTTAGTTGTAATTACTACTGCACACACTAAAGTTGATTATGATTTTGTACAGGCTAATTCTCAATATATATTTGATACAAAAAATGCTATGAAAAATGTAAAAAATAGAGAAAATATAGAGTTATTGTAATGGGGTGGAGCAAATGTCAAAACTTAAATTTACGATTATTGGGTGTGGAAGAATATCTTATAAACATGTTGAAGCTTTGATAAATAATAAGGATGATGCAGAACTTGTAGCGTTATGCGATATAGTTGAAGAAAAGGCGATTGAAAGAAAAAAACAATATGAAAACGTAATAAAGAATGCAAATGTAAAGGTTTATACAGATTATATAAAAATGTTAGAAAAAGAAAATATTGATGTAGTTGCTATAGCAACAGAAAGTGGTTATCATGCAAAACATGCTATAGATTGTTTAAATGCAGGCAAACATGTTTTGGTAGAAAAACCTATGGCTTTATCTTCTGCTGATGCAGATGAAATGATTAAATTAGCTAAAAAGAAAAATCTAAAGCTTGGAGTGTGTCATCAAAACAGATTCAATCCACCAATACAAAAATTAAGGAGAGCTATAGAAGAAGGAAGATTTGGTAAAATTGTAAACGGAACAGCTAGAATACTTTGGAATAGAAATGATGATTATTACAAACAAGCACCATGGAGAGGGACTAAGGCACTAGACGGTGGAACTCTAATGAACCAATGTATACATAATATTGATCTTCTTCAATGGATGATGGGTTCAGAAGTAGAAAGAGTGTATGCAGAAAGAGGAACATTTTTAAGAAACATAGAAATGGAAGACTTTGGTGCAATACTTATACGATTTAAAAATGGCTCTATTGGGATAGTAGAAGGAAGTGCCTGTGTATATCCAAAGAACTTAGAAGAAACTTTAAGTATATTTGGAGAAAAAGGAACAGTAGTTATAGGTGGTTTGGCAGTTAACGAAATAAAAACTTGGATATTTGAAGATCAGAGAGATTATGATAAAGAAGATGATAGTACAGAGATAGATAGTGTCTATGGAAAAGGACATACTCCACTTTATAAAGACTTTATAGATGCAATAAATAATAATAGAGAACCGCTGATAAGTGGAGAAGAAGGTAGAAAGGCAATGGAGATTGTTTTGAAGGCGTATAAGTATTAAAATAAAAGACTATAAGAAAGTTGTGAAATGGACATGAAGAAAATTAAAATGATTCTTACTAATAGTTTTCATCCAGATGTAAGGGTATATAAAGAGGCAAAATATCTAGTTTCCAAAGGCTTTGATGTTGAAATATTATGTTGGGATAGAGAGAATGAATATAAAAATAGAGAAATAGAAGAAATTGAAGGAATAAAAATTAAAAGGTTTTTTCCTTATGCAAAATATGGAACGGGGTATAAACAAATTATACCATATATAAAGTTTATAAAAGAATGTAAAAACTATTTAAAGGATAAAGAATATAATTATCTGCACTGCCATGATTTAGATGGAGTAATAGCTGGATATTTTTGTATGCATAAAAATTGTAAACTAATATTTGATATGCATGAATTTTATGAAGGACAAAGTCGAAAGCAAAAAATAAAATTTATAATAAGAAGACTTGTTAATTTATTGCAAGATAAATCACATTTTATAATCTATGTGAATAAAATTCAAATGACTACTATGAAACAAGAAAATAGGAATAAATTAATTTATTTGCCAAACTATCCAGAGTCACAAAATTATATTGGGTGTACGAAAGCACAATCAGATAAATTAAGAATAGCTTACATAGGTGCTGTAAGGCAATATAATGAATTAAAAAATTTAATGGATGCATGCAATAATATAGAAGGGGTAGAAGTAGCTATACATGGAACAGGAGGTGCATATAGCAAATTAAAAGAAATAGAAAGTAATTATAATAATGCCAATATAACTGGATTGTATCATTTTTCACAAAGTGTGAAATTGTATAGTCAAGCAGATATACTATATGTTGTATATGATATAAAAATTAATAATTGGAAAGTATCATATCCCGTAAAGTTTTTCGAGGCAATAATAACCAAAACACCTATTATTGTTAGCAGAGGTTCAGTGCTTGAAGAATTTTTAAAAGAAAATGATATAGGATTTGTAGTTGATGGTAGTAATGTTGAAGAGATTAGAGAATTAATAAGTTATATTAATAACAATAGACATTTACTTAATGAAAAAATGAGGAATATAGAAAAGATACAATTTCATTATATTTGGGAAAAGGTGGTAAAAAATTTAGATGAAATATTTAGATAAGAGAACTGAATATTAAGAAACTTATAAAAAGTTTTATCTTAATAGTATTTTGAACGGATAGGACTATTAATTACAATGGAAAAAATATAATTATAATACAGAGATATGGGTAAAATGGCATATAAGACAAAGGTTTATACTTTTTGATTGTAATAGCATGCATGTTAAGCTTTTGCATCATTCTTTGCACTTTTGTAAGCTCACTGTATGTTCTTTTTCAGAAAGAATATGGTGAAATCTTTAGTGTATTGTACCTAGATTTAGTATAAATTTAATAAATAACTTTCTTTAATATTTTTTTCTAGTTTGCGTTTAGTATAGGTATGAGATAAAGTATTATAATAAGAGTTGTAAGGTGTTTCTATTACCTTAACATGGTACTTATGGTATGTTCTTCACAAAGAAGTTCATGCCTTTGTAAAAAAACTACAATACGAAATGGATTCATTCCGGAACAAAATACATGCACCAATGGAATATTACGAATACTTGAAGAAGGCAGATGTAAAAGTAAAGATAACCCTGTAATGAAGGTCTGGGGAAACGCCCCCTTGTTATTGGGGACATCCATAATAGCTAAAAAGGGGCATACTCTAAAATGATTTGGCCTACCCTTTGAGCTAGAAAATCGTGGATGTGGAGGCTCAATGTCAAGGGCAGACCAGCGAATAAATAAAACCTTAAGGGAAAGCTTGAAGAACTATGTAATTTTAAGAAAACTTAAGATAGTTGTTCAATGATAGGAGGAAGTTCGTGTTTTGAGAATATTGTTATAGTTTTTTTAGAACTTCATTTTTCTCTTGTTAACATGCTATTTGTTTTTGTAATGCTTCTATATCAATTAAATTAGTCGCTTTACCATTCAACAACGATATAGGTGAAAACTTCTTAATTCGTTTATAGATGGTATCCACAGAAATACAATATTCGGTGATTAATTCTTTAATATAACTACCAGAATGAAAAAAATGACTATAGTATCTTTAAAATATTGATTCAAACTCTTTTGTTTTTCTTATGGATATATCCTTTCAGTTATTACTTTATTGAATTAACTGATTTATATCTATAAAACTATACTAACACCAGATATTTTCTAAGATGGATATAGAAATTATATTTGAGTTTTTAAGATCCAGTTAGGGACGAGGACTATTAATCTACAGTAAAAAAATGGGTTAATGAGGAGATGTTATGAATATTATTAAAATTAAAAATAAAAATTTTAACATATTTATTTTATTATTAATATATAAGCTAATATTAGATTTTGTGTATGTTAAATTTGTTAATAAGTTATATCATTATATGGGATTTGTTTTAGATTTTAATATATATAAATATATTATTAGTTTTTTATGGTTTGTATCAATTTTTACAGTTTTGCCAAAAGATAATACAAAGCCCTCATCTATTTTTTTACAATTACACTTTATTATTATGATTATGCCAATGTTTACAACATATTCTTTTGCTAATGAATCTAATATATTTTTAACACTAAGTTGTATTTGCTTTATTTTAGAGTGTCAAATATTAAGAATCATTCCAAGTATAAAACTAAGAAAAATCAAAAACTCATATATTATATTATACTGGGTTATTGCTATAATTTCTGTGTTTGTATATATTTCTATGATTAAGGCAAATGGGATTCCTACACTAAAAGCCTTAAATTTAAGTAGAGTTTATGAAGTAAGATCAATAGTTAAATATCCATTTTTAATGGAATACTTAGTTTCATGGCAAGCTAAAATTATAAATCCCTTTTTAATAACTATTTCTTATATCAACAAAAATAAAAAGCTATTAGCTATTTCAGTTGTTTTGCAATTATTAATTTACTTGATAACTGCTCTTAAAGCATTTTTGTTTATACCATTAGCTATAATAATAGTTATCAAAATTTTAGAGAGAGATTATTTTTTAAGTAAGATATCTTTGTTAGCACCAATAGGAGTATTACTTGCATTTATGACATATAAATTATTTGGCCATATAATGTTTCCATCATTAATAATTAGGAGATTATTATTTGTACCTTCTCAATTAAAGTTTTTCTACTTTGATTTTTTTTCAAAAAATGAATTATTGCATTTTTCTGAGGGCGTTATAGGAAAAATAATTGGGACAAGTTCACCTTATGCAATTAAAACGGCTAACATGATAGGATATATGTATTTTGGTAATATTGAAAACAATGCTAACACAGGATATTTAGCAGATGCTTATGCAAATATGGGTATATTAGGTATGTTTGTTTTTTCTATACTATTTTCAATGATTCTAATTTTAATAAATTCTTTTAGTAAGAATATTAAGAAAGAATTAGTGATTGGGTTGTCTCTCTTTTCTATATTAGCATTAAACGATTCCGCTTTATTAACTACATTGCTAACAGGTGGATTATTATTATTACTATTGTTACTATATCTATATACAAATCATGAGAATGATAGAATAAAAAGCTTGAATAATAATGGACGCAAATGATAATAAAGCAAGATATTAAAGAGGTAAACTAAATGAAGAAAACAGCAATAATTTTAATGATATTAACTATATTTTCAAAAATATTTGGATTTGCTAGGGATATTACGTTATCATATTTTTATGGTGCATCTAATATTAGTGATGCCTATTTAATATCTATAACCATACCTATGGTTATATTTTCCTTTATAGGGACAGGTATAGCTACAGGTTATATTCCCATGTACAGCAAAATAGAAAATAGTAGTGGAATAGTAGAAGCTAACATATACACTAACAATTTGGTAAATGTATTAATTGTTATGTGTACTTTCATAGTTATTTTAGGATTTTTATTTACAAATCAAATAGTGAAATTATTTGCTTCGGGATTTGAAGGAGATACTTTAGTTCTAGCAGTTAAATTTACGAAAATAAGTTTGCTAGGCATATATTTCACAGGGGTTGTATATATTTTTAAAGGGTTTCTTCAAATAAAAGGGAATTACACCATACCAGCATTGGTAGGTTTCCCTCTCAATTTTATTATAATATTATCAATATTTATTAGTTCTAAAACAAATATTTTAGTATTATCAATAGGTAGTGTAATAGCTATTGCGTCTCAATTAATTTTAGTATTACCATCTGCATATAAAAAAGGATATAAATACGAATTTATCTTAAATATTAAAGATGAACATATAAAAGATATGGCGTATATAGCTCTTCCTGTAATAATTGGAGTATCAGTAAATCAGATAAATATTTTAGTAGATAGAACCTTGGCTTCCCAAATAGCTATAGGAGGAATTTCAGCCCTTAATTATGCCAATAGACTTAATGGATTTGTTCAAGGTATATTTGTTATATCTATCGCAACTGTAATGTACCCTATGATTTCAAAAATGGCAGTAGAAAACAATATGATTGGACTTAAAAAAACTCTATCAGAAGCTATAAGTTCTATTAACTTATTAGTCCTACCAGCTACAGTAGGAGCGATGATATTTGCAGAGCCTATAGTTAGATTACTATTTGGAAGAGGGGCTTTCGATGCAAATGCTATATCTATGACTTCCTATGCTTTATTCTTTTATTCCATAGGCATGGTTAGTTTTGGTTTAAGGGAAGTTTTATCAAGGGCTTTTTATGCTATGCAAGATACTAAAACACCTATGATTAATGCAGCTATAGCTATGGTTATGAACATTATTTTAAATATTATTTTATCCAAATTTTTAGGCATAGGTGGTCTAGCATTTGCTACTAGTATATCAGCTATATTTTGTACAGTATTACTATTTATAAGCCTAAGAAAGAAAATAGGTTCATTTGGCATGAAGAGCATAATTATTTCTTTCATAAAAATCCTATGTGCTTCATTAGTTATGGGGGTAATAGCTAAAGTTTCTTATAATATTTTACTTAATAGTATAAATGCTAATTTATCTTTAATCATTTCAATAGGTATTGGAGCAGTAATACATTTTATTATCATTTATTTTATGAAGATAGAAGAAGTTGATACAATGGTGAGTACGCTAAAAAAGAAATTGAAAAAAGTGTAGCAAATACTTAAATATAAAGAAACAATTTAATCATATAGTAATGGAATATGTCAATTATGGAATGTATGAAGTGCTAGGGTTTGTAAGAAAAAGTCCTTATTCATAAATAAAGTGGCTAAAGAGTTTAAAGATTAGGTTTTTTAAAAAACCAAATTATAAAGGGGTCTTAGCTATGCAAAAAAAATTAAGAACCATATATTTAATTACAATAGACATGTTTTTAATTAATTTAGCTTTTTATCTGGCTTTCTACTTAAGGTTTGATGGAGTTTTACCACCTGAACACTTTCATAAGTATTTAGATAATATTTTGGCTATAACTACTATTAAAATAATTGTGTTTTACTACTTTAAACTTTATAAAAATCTATGGAAGTATGCTAGTATAGAAGAACTTGTTCAAATAGTAGTAGCAACAGTAGTAGCTAACGCTGCAATATTAAGTTATCTATTCATAAAACAGGCTCATTTACCAAGAAGCATATATATACTTGTAACTATGATTGATATGATGTTAATTGGTGGAGTTCGTTTTAGTTATAGAGCATTAAGAAGGGTAAAGAATAGAGATTTTAAAATAAGTAGTAATGAAAAAAGGGTTATGATTATTGGTGCAGGCGATGCTGGAGCAATGGTTATAAAAGAGTTAAAGAATCATAAAGATTTAAACAGTAAACCAGTTGCTGTAATCGATGATGATGAAAAAAAAGAAGGGCAAAGAATAAATGGTGTTCCAGTTTTAGGCCAAAGATGGGATATAGTGAGTGTAGCTAGAAAGAAAAAGATTGATGAAATAATAATTGCTATTCCATCTGCTAGTAAAAAGGATATTAGAGAGATTGTTGAAGAATGTAAAAGAACGAAATGTAAACTTAAGATACTTCCTGGAATGTTTGAACTTATTGATGGTAAAGTTACTATAAATGATATAAGAGATGTTCAAATAGAAGATTTATTAGGTAGAGAACAAGTCAAATTAAATATTGAAGAGATAAGTGGCTATTTGAGAAATAAAAAAGTATTAGTTACTGGTGGTGGAGGTTCTATTGGTTCAGAACTGTGTAGACAGATAGCTAAGTTTAAACCTAGTGAACTTATTATTCTAGATATATATGAGAATAATGCTTACGATTTACAAAATGAATTAAAAAGGAAATATAAGGATTTAAACTTAAAGGTAGTTATCGCTTCTATTCGAGAAAAAGAAAGGATAGAAGAGGTTATGGATAAGTTTAGACCAGATGTTGTATTCCATGCTGCAGCTCATAAACATGTGCCATTGATGGAGGATAATCCAAAAGAAGCTGTTAAGAACAATGTTTTTGGCACACTAAATGTTGCTCAAGCAGCGGACAAGTATGGAGTTAAGAAATTTGTTTTGATTTCTACTGATAAAGCTGTTAATCCTACGAATGTAATGGGAGCAACAAAGAGAATATGTGAAATGATAGTTCAATCTATAGACAAGGTTAGTAAAACTGAGTTTGTGGCAGTAAGATTTGGAAACGTATTAGGTAGTAATGGTAGTGTTATACCTTTATTTAAAAAACAAATCGCGGAAGGCGGCCCTGTTACTGTAACTCATCCAGAGATTATAAGATATTTTATGACTATTCCAGAGGCAGCACAACTTGTTATCCAAGCAGGTGCTATGGCACAAGGTGGAGAAATATTTGTATTGGATATGGGTGAACCAGTTAAAATTGTAGATTTAGCAAGAGATTTAATAAAATTATCAGGTTTTGAACCAGATGTAGATATACCTATAGAGTTTATAGGTTTAAGACCAGGTGAAAAGTTATATGAAGAGTTGCTATTAGATGAAGAAGGAATAACATCCACAAGACATGAGAAAATATTTATTGGTAAGCCTATATTTAATGATTATAAGTTATTGATGAAAAAACTTGAGAATTTAAGAAAAACATTAAATACTTACAGTAACGAAGAGTTAAAAGAATATTTAACTGAATTAGTTCCTACATATAGAAGAGATAGTTACATAGATGATATTAACAACAATGAAGTTGCATTTGAAATAGCAGTTGGTCATTCAAAGTAATTTATAAAAAATAAAGTTTAATAAAATAAAAATAACTAAACAAAACTCTGGTATTTACTAGGGTTTTGTTTAGTTTATTATTAAAAGTAATCCACTTATTAAAACTGGTATTAGTAATGTTATAGAAGCTATTATCAAGCTGTTTCTTTCCTTTACAGTTAATATTTCACTTGCTTCATAATATCCATTTCTTTTTTTTCTTTTCATTAATTTTGCCATAGCTGAAACTAAATTCGACATAATACGCCCCCCTTTATTCATATAATAGCATAATTTGTAAAAGTTATAAATAGTAAAATAGTCCCTTTAGAAAATTTTTCATGTTAATTATGTGACAAGCGTCGACAAAGTTAGACAAAAATTTACCTTAAATAAATATAATACCCATATTTCCTATATTAGTGTTGAATTACCAATGTTTGTATAGTATAATATTCGTGTGTGCTTGTACAATAAGTAAAAGTAAGTTCTACAATAGGAGGTATCAGTCATGGAAGAAATTGAATTAAGGGAGTATTTTTTTATTTTATGGAAAAGAGCGTGGTTAATCGCACTCATAACAATTTTATCTGTCGTTACTAGTGGAATTATAAGTTATTTTGTATTAGAGCCTGAGTATCAGACTTTTGCTACTCTTATGGTTGGCAAACCTAAAAATAGTGAAGATACAATACAATATTCTGATGTACTTTTAAATCAAAAATTAGTAACTACATATGGTGAAATAGCAAAGAGTAGAGTCGTATCTAAGGAAGTTATAAAAAATCTTAAGTTAAACTTAGCACCTGAAGAACTAAGAAAAAAAATCAATGTTACTTTAGTCAGAGATACAGAAATTATTAAAATAGAGGTTACTGATAAAGACCCTGAGCTTGCAGCTAAAATTGCTAATGAGCTTTCTAATGTTTTTATGAAACATGTAGTTAAAATAATGAAGATAGAAAATGTTCAAGTTATAGATAGAGCAGAAGTTCCTATAAATCCAGTAAAACCTAAGCCTAAGCTGAATATGGCTATTGCTGGAGTTTTAGGCATTATGATAAGTATTTTTATAATTTTCTTTATTGAATATCTTGATAATACAATAAAGACTCCAGAGGATGTAGAAAGATATTTAGACTTGCCTGTTATAGGTATAATACCCGATATTTCTAAGTAAAAACAAAAGGCAATGGAACTTACAAGAGGTTAAAGGAGGTTATTTTGTGGACCAAATAAGACTTGTAACTCAAGAAAATCCTAAATCTCCAGTGGCAGAAGCGTTTAGGACATTGAGAACAAATATTCAGTTTTCAAATGTAGATAAGGAATTAAAAAGTATACTTATAACTAGTCCAGGACCAGGCGAGGGTAAGAGTACAACTATAGTTAATTTAGCTGTAACTATGGCTCAAAATGATAAACGAGTTTTACTTATAGATTGTGACCTTAGAAAGCCTAGAATACATAAAAACTTTGGAATTTCAAATAGTAAAGGGCTGACAACAATCTTATCAGAAAATATAGATTATAAGGAAATATTACATTCTATAGGTATTGGATTACAATTAGATGTATTGACTTCAGGACCTATTCCGCCAAATCCTTCTGAACTTTTAGGTACTAAGAAGATGAAGGCATTTTTAGAAAAGGTTGAAGCAGATTACGATATAGTACTTATAGATTCACCACCTGTTGGTATGGTAACAGATGCAGCTGTATTATCTACAATTACAGATGGGGTTATTTTAGTTTGTGCAGCTGGTCAGTCTATTATAGAAGGTGCTAAGAATGCCAAGGCATTATTACAGAAGGTAAAAGCAAATATTTTAGGCGTAGTATTGACAAAAGTTCCTATTGGAGATGGAAAGTATTATAAATATCATTATTACAGCTATTATTATGATTATTTTAACGATGAAAATAATGAAGAAAAAGGAAGGAGAAGAAAGAAGGCTGAAGCAAATGCATGATATTCATAGTCATATATTGCCTAGTGTTGATGATGGAGCTAAGCATATTGAAGAAGCAGTAGAAATGGCTAGGATAGCAGAAGCTAATGGAGTAAAAACAATTTTTGCTACACCACACTACATAGAAGGCGAAGGGTATAAAAATACAGAGCATAATAAAAAAGTGTTAGATAGATTAAATGAAGCATTAAAGGTAGAAAACATAGGGGTAAAGGTACTTCTGGGTAATGAAGTATTTATTACCCCTGATATAGTAAAGCTTCTTGAAGAAGGTGAAGTTTCTACATTAAATAATTCAAGATATTTACTTGTAGAACTACCTATGTTTAATATGCCTATTTATACAGAAGATATAATATATGAACTTAGATTAAAAGGAATAGTTCCAATTATTGCTCATCCTGAAAGAAATACAAAGATTATGGAAGATCCTAATATATTGTATGAGTTTATTAAGTTAGGAGCACTAGCGCAGCTTAATCTTACTAGTTTAATTGGATATTATGGGGAATCAGTAAAAAAGACTGCAGAAATTTTGTTAAAGCATGAAATGATTCATTTTATGGGGACAGATTCACATTCACATAAAAGTAGAGCATTAAATATAACACAGGGAATAGAAGTAATGTCTAAAATAGTAGGCTATCATAAGGTAGATGAGATAATAAATAAAAATCCGTTGGCAATATTAAATGATGAAGAGATAAATATTAACGAACCTAAACGCTATGTTCGTAAGGGAAAGATTAGATCAATTTTAGAAGCAATTGTTGGAAGGTAATGTTTGAAGGGGGAAGGGTTTTATGAAAAGGATTATATCTTTCTTTTTATTTTTTTTACTTTTAATCACAATATTTAACAGTAATGCAATTATTTATGCTGAAAGTGAACTAGATACAAATGCACTACAATTATTTTTTAATAAGCTTGCAAAGATGAGTGAAGCAAAAAGGGAATTTGGAGCTCTAATTTTAGAAGAGTATATTTATGACGGTGACCAAGGTATTGAGGATTTAAAAAATGTTATTGACATACTTATAACTGAAGAACAAAAAAAGGTGTTAGAGCAATATGGATATACAGTTGATGATCTAAAAAGAGAGTTAGATAGACTTAAAAAATGGAGCTTAGACGACAAAAAGAAATTAGTACAGTATATAAAAGATGGCAATATTACTGAGTTAGAAGCACTTATTTTAAAATATGAAGCTGTAAAGGTTAAAGAAGATAAAAATATAAATTCAGATGCATCTAATATAGAAAAAGAGGAAGAGTTATCAACTAATGAATCAGATAATGAAGTATTGGTCGAAGTTAAATTTACAGATATTGATAATAACTGGGCTAAAGATGATATTGTATTTTTAGCTCAGAGAGAAATTATAAAAGGTAAATCTGAGGAAATATTTGACCCTCAAGGTTATATTTCTAGAGCAGAGTTTATATCTTTAATTGTAAGATTATTTGATTTAAAGCCACTTAGTGAAGAGTTTAATTTTGATGATGTCAATATAGACGATTGGTATTATGAGAGTGTTAAAGCTGCTTATCAAAACGGAATAATAAATGGCATTAGTGAAAATATATTTTCACCTAATCAAAATATTTCAAGAGAGCAAGTTGTTGCAATTATTATAAGGATTTTAGAAAAAGAAAAACTACTTTCAAAACTAGAAACTGTAAATAGAGACTTGGGCTTATATACTGATAAAAATGAAATTTCACCATGGGCAGTTGAAACTATGGCAAAGGCATTAAGATATGGACTTATTTCTGGAAGGACAAATAGTATTTTAGCGCCTAGAGACTATACAACTAGAGCTGAAGCAGCTAAATTAATTAAGAAATTATATGATATTTTAAATAATTAAATTTTTAATAGATTTCAATCGAAAGGGGGTTTTTAAAGAGGGTACATTTTATCTTAAATAATATAATATCAAAAAAACAACTAAGGGGGGTAACTATGAAGAAGCATATCTCATTTTTACTCGTTTTTTCACTTGTTATTGGTATGTTTATGCCGATGACAGTAGTAAATGCACAGGGAACTGATCCAAACATTATTCTTTATGAAACAATTAGAGACAGTATAATAGGACAAAGTTTGCAAAATACAGATGTAGATTCACTAATATTAGTTGATTCTATACGTACTTTACAAGGAACAGGATTTTTAAGTGGGCTTATTAATGATATAACAAATGTTCTAAATTCAAATGAAAACAATATAGCTTTTAAAAACTTTTTGAAAGATAATTATGAAATAGACAAGGCAAATGTTGATAAGCTTATAAACATATTAAGAGATTGGTCAGATGTTAATTCAAATGATGAAGACATATTTTTAAAGCTATTCACTAGATTAAAGCAAGGGCAAGATTTAGATCCAGTAAATGATAAAGATGTATTAGACTATATAGCAGCTCTAAGAGAAACTGTTACTACTGAAATGAGTAATGTTATTACTAAATGGAACAATGAAGTATTATTAGATAGCAATAGAAAGACTGAATTTGCACTTGAAGTTATAGGTAAGATTTTATCTAATATTAATGCAGAAAAAGACAGCCAAGGTAATTTAGTATTTAGTTTGACAAGCGATACTAATAAGCTTGATCAAGACCTTATAAATATAGAAAATGAATTTTTAAACGATGTAGTTCCAAGATTGAGCACACAAAGTTTTAGCTATGTAGATGCAATTAACGATTGTATCCCAGTTCTAAACCAAGCTGTGCAAGAAGTTATTGATACTACTAGCTTATCTGTTGATGATATGGTAAATTTAATACAAGCTTTAGGAATAAACTATATAGATAACCAAGAATCTATAAGTATTGAAGCTGTATATCATAGACATCTAACTGACTTAGAGATTGTATTGTCAGATGTACCATCAGAACGACCAACAGCATTATCAGTAGATGTTACAAGAACAATAAATGGAGTACTAGATACAGATTTTCAGTGGAATGGTGGAATGTCTAGTTGGGATGAGAATACAAGAACATTGACTATAAATGAGTTAGAGTTAGTTCCTGGTGCAGAGTACAGCGTTACTTATAAAGATACAGAGTCTGGTATAACTATTGAAAATCTTACTCAAATTAACTATACTAACTTAGATATTATTTTTTCAGATGTACCATCAGAAGTACCGACTGCATTATCAGTAGATTTAACAAGAGTTGTAGATGGTGTTGTAGATACTAGTTTTGAATGGAATGGCGGAATGTCTAGTTTTAATGCCGGTACAAAAACTTTAACTATTTATCGTATACCTTATGTAGAAAACGCTGTAGAAGGTCAAACTGTAGTTTATGGTGTATCTTATAAAGGTTCAGAACCTGTATATTCACAGCCAGTTTCTGACCAAGGTTCTTCAGTATCTTTAGAATCAGTATCATATAAGAATTTGACTGACTTAGAGATTATATTGTCAGATGTACCATCAGAACGACCAACAGCATTATCAGTAGATGTTACAAGAACAATAAATGGAGTATTAGATACATCTTTTGCTTGGAATGGTGGAATGTCCAGTTGGGATGCAGCAAATAGAAAATTATCAATCTATGGAATTGATTCTGTAGAAGGTGCAAAATATAGCGTAACTTACAAAGATACAGCTTCAGGAATAAGTGTAGAAAGTGTTACTCAGAATGATTACAATGCAATAGAGATTGTCTTTACAGGTATACCATCAGAAGAACCAACAGCAACATCGGTAGATATAACAAGAACTATAAATGGAGTATTAGATACATCTTTTGCTTGGAATGGTGGTACTTCAGTTTGGTTTGATTTTATTAAAACTCTTAGAATAATAAACATTCCATTGCCTGAACCTACTAGTGTAGACCAAAGCGTTGTATATTCTATTACGTACAATGGAGTTACAATGGATACAGAACCAATATTAGTAAAAGCTGCAGTTAGCAGTAATCCACCAAGTAGTGGTACAACAAAACCTAAGGATTCATCTAGTGATGATACTGATAAATCTGAAGAAACTTTAGTTGAGGTTAATGTACCAGAAGACCCAGAAGAACCTGTAACAGGAACAGTAGGTGAAGAAAGTACAACTGTAGAAGTTAAAGATGGTATGACAAAAGTATCAGTAAAAGAAGAAACTATTGTTTCAGCAATAGAAGATATAGTAAATGCAGTTAAAGAATCAGAAGATGAAAGAAAAGCACAGTTAGTTCTAGAATTAGCTAATACAGAAGATCTAAACTTAAGTGTATCATTGCCAAGTCAAGCAATAACTAAGTTATTAGAAAATAATGTTGATTTGATTATAAAATCTGATGATATTGAATATAATATTCCTGCTGATATGTTAGATAGTAAAGATATACCTGAAGATGCAGTTGTAGAAATAAAATCTAAAGAGTTAAGTGAAGATGAAGTTAAGACTATAAAGGAAACCGCTCAAAAAGAAGGAAATATTGCGAAAGTGCTAGACTTCTCATTAGAAGTAAATACTGAAAAAGAAGTTAAATCTTTAACTAAATTTAATAACTATATTGTAATAAAAATAAATGTTGATGGGCTAGGCGATAAAGACAAGTTAGGAATATATTACTTAAATGAAGAAACAAATGAGCTTGAATTTATTGGTGGTAAAATTAAAGATGGTAAATTAATTATGAAAACAAATCATTTCAGTAAGTATGCTGTTATTGAATCTAATAAACAATTTGCAGATACAGTTAAGCACTGGTCAAAATACTATGTTGAATCAATGGCGGCTAAGCATGTAGTTGATGGATATCCAGATGGAACATTTATGCCTGAGAAAAAGATTACAAGAGCGGAATTTGCTAAAATTGTTGTAAAGGCACTTGAATTAGATTTAGTAAAATATACTGATGGATTTAGTGATGTAACAAGTGATGCATGGTATGCAGATTATATAGCAACAGCAAAAGCAGCTGGGTTAGTAGAAGGATATGAAGATGGAACATTTAAACCAAATCAAGAGATTACTAGATTAGAAATGGCAGCTTTATTGAGTAGAGCAGTTAAAGATGTAGAGTTGACAGAAGATGATATAGAAGCTATTCTTAAAGCTTATGCAGATAATGATGAAATACAAAAATGGGGAAGAGGTTATGCTGCTAAAGTTATTAAGGCAGAGCTTATGATTGGCGTAACACATAATACATTTGTTCCTAATGGAAAGACTACTAGAGCAGAAGCAGCAACTGCTATATATAGGTTGTATAATAGATAGTAAAATATATATGGGGCAAAGGAACGGTACCTTTGTCCCATTTAAATGAAATTTAGGTTCTGGAGTGGATAAAATGAAGAAGGTTTGGGCTTTATTAGCTATAGTAATAGCAATTGCTGGAATTACATATTATTCGTTTAATTATAAGATTGAGGATATACAAAACGTAAAAGATAATATTTCTAAAAGTGAACAAATTAATAACAATAGTGGAGAAAATGTGGATAAAAATGATAATACTCAAGAAGATATAGTGGATAAATCTACTGAACAATCTAGTGAAAATAATGATTCTGAGGATAAAGTTGTAAAACAAGAAGATAAAAAGGAAATAAAAGGAGAAGAAGAAAGTAAAGCAGAAAGTAATAAAAGTGTAGATTCAAACTCTAAAGATAAGAATGTTGTTAAGGAAGATGTTAAAGATAAAACAGTTGAAATAAAAGAAGAAGCTAATAAAGAGGATATTGATGAGAGCAATGAAAATGTAGGTCTAAAAGAAAAAGAAGTTGCTAATGAAGAAACAGATCAGAACTTAGCTATATCTGAGGATAAGATAAGTAATGTTGAAAATTCAGTATCATTAGCAGATAAAGCTAAGGCAGTAAAATTAATTTTAACAAAATTATCTCCATCAGATATTAAGATATTAAAAGATATGTTAAACGGAGGATTAACTGAAGAAGAGAAAAAGAAGGCCATAGAGCTAGCTTATTCTAGGTTTACAGAAGAAGAAATAAAGATAATAAAAGAGTTATACAACAAATATGTGAAAAACTAAAGTCACAATAAAAGGGGTTAGGCTTGAAATATTTCCATTTGAGAAAGGAAATTTTTCAAGCCTGACCCTTATTATATTTAATCAAACCAAATATTTAAAAAATTTAGAAAATTAAGGAGGGATTATTAAATATTTATAGAATAATAGATTAAAGTTTAAATAATGAACAGTTGTTCATATAGTGAACACATGACTTGGAAGAAAGGACGGATTATTATGGATAGTAAAATAACATCAATAGAAAAAACATTTATGATTCTTAAGCGTTTAGCTCATGAGCCTTATGAAATGACTGCACTTGAGTTAAGTGAAGAATTAAAAATAAACAGAAGTACAGTTCATAGAATTTTAAATACCTTAAAAAATCAAATGTTAGTGCTTCAAAATCCATTTAATAAAAAATATTCTTTAGGGCCTGAATGTTATCATATAGGAATTGCTTATTTAAGCAATCAAAGCAATTCTGAACAGATTAGATATATACTTAATGATATTGCAATGGAAACAAAACAATCAGTTGGCTATGCAATGCTTATTGGAGGTAAGATAATCAACATATATGAAATAGAAAATTATCAACCTATAAAGATAGGTTATAGACCAGGAAGTTATTATCCAATTCATTGCGGAGTTTATGGAAAGACTATTATGGCTTTTTATGAGCCAATTGAGGAATTAAGAGAAATAGTTTATTGTTCAGACTTGTATAAAAAAACTCCTTATACTATTACTGATCCGGAAGAATTACTAAAAGAATACGAGAAGATTCGTAAAAATGGTTATGCAATTAGTGATGAAGAGAGTTTGTTAGGGGCAATAGGTATAGGAGCTCCTGTTAGAAATTCTAAAGGAAAAGTTATTGCATGTGTTGGAGCAGCATGTTTAAAAAGCAACTTAGGAGATGGAGAATTAGAATTTATTAAAAATAAAGTTATAGAAGGGGCACAAAAAATTAGCAAATTATTACCTTGAAAGGAGGTGCTTAATAATGATAACTACTTGGAAAGGAGGATGAAAAAAGCAAATGAAAGATCATAAAAGGGGTGAAGATCTTCCATTTGCTATAGTGAAAAACCTACTGAAATATTATAACATTTTTAGAACAAAATCTTCAATTTAAAGTTAATCAGTTAACTAAAAGAAAAAAACTTTAGGAGGGTTTTGAATGTCAGTTAATGTTATTGAGAAAAAGAAATTTAAAGTCCCGCATACTTATGTAATTTTGTTCAGCGTTATTATTATAATGGCTGTGTTGACATATATCATACCAGCAGGTCAATTTGAGAGAGTAAAAGATCCAAATACAGGAAGAACAGTTGTAGATCCAGCATCTTTCCATGTTGTTGAACAAAATCCGACAAAATTATTTGATTTATTTAAAGCAGTACCTAAAGGTATGAAAGATGCTGCTAGTATAGTATTTTTTATCTTTATAGTAGGAGGGGCATTTCAGATAATTACTGCAACTGGTGCTATTGAAGCCGGTATAGGTAAGATTGCATTAGCATTGAAAGGCAAAGAGAAGCTACTTATTCCTATTTTCTTAGTATTATTTTCTATAGCTGGTGGTACATTTGGAATGGCTGAGGAGGCTATCGTCTTTGTTCCAATAGGGATAGCCTTAGCAAGAGCACTAGGTTTCGATGCTATTACTGGTACAGCTATGATAACTTTGGGTGCAGCTTGTGGATTTACTTCAGGTTTTATGAATCCATTTACAGTAGGAGTTGCTCAAGGCATAGCTGAATTACCACTATTTTCAGGTATAGGATTAAGGCTTATTATTTTAGTCTTTATGCTTATAGTTACTGCATGGTATGTTATGAGATATGGAAATATGGTTAAGAAAGATCCATCAAAGAGTATAGTTAGAGAATTAGAATTAGAGGAAAAAGATAAAGTTATAGATTTAACAAACATACCAAAGCTTGAATCAAATCACTATTTAGTACTTTTAGCAGTCGTAGCAGGTTTTGGATTTATAATTTGGGGAGTATTCAAATCTGGATGGTATATTACAGAGATAGGCTCTATGTTTTTAGCAATGGGTATAGTTGGAGGTTTCTTAGGGAAATTAGGACCAAGTAAAATTGCCGAAGAATTTGTAAAAGGGGCTAGATCAATCGTATTTGGAGCTTTGGTTGTTGGTATTGCTAGAGGTATATTGATAGTTATGGAAGATGGTTTAATTATAGATTCTATAATTAATGGGTTAGCTTTAGCTATTAAAAATTTACCTAAATCGATTTCAGTTTTAGGAATGTATGTAGTGCAAGTTATAATTAACTTCTTTATTCCATCTGGTAGTGGACAAGCTGCTGCTACTATGCCAATAATGGCACCATTAGCAGATGTTATTGGAGTAAACAGACAGGTAGCAGTTACAGCTTATCAGTTCGGTGATGGATTTACAAATTCAATTATTCCAACATCAGCAGCTTTAATGGGTGTTCTTTCAATAGCTAAGATTAAATATGAAAAATGGGTAAAATTCTTATGGCCTTTAATGTTGATGTGGTTAGGTTTAGGAGCTATATTCTTGATTATAGCGAATGCTATAAATTATGGACCTTTCTAAAATAACTAAAGAGGTGAATGGCTTGATAGACATAAAAAAATATTTCGAAACAGGAGAGTTAGTAAAGCTTACCCAAGAACTTGTTAGAATACCAAGTCATAAAGATGTAGAGCACAGAGAGAAAGAAGTAGCAGAGTACATATATAATTTTTGTATAGAAAATGGCTTAAAAGCTGAACTTCAACAAGTTGATGGCGAAAGGAAAAACGTTATTGCATACTTAAAAGGAATAGGATATGGAAAAAATCTAATGTTTAATGGTCATACTGATACTGTGCCACCTTATAATATGACAATAGATCCATTTGCAGCTGAAATTAAAGATGAATGCATTTGGGGTAGAGGAACTGTTGATATGAAAGGTGCTATAGCTTGCATGTTAATAACCATGTTAGCAATAAAAAGGTCAGGGATTATTTTAGATGGAGATATTATTTTTACAGGCGTTATTGGTGAAGAAGAAAAAAGTGAAGGGACAGAATATATTGTAAAATCAGGCATTAAAGCTGATGGAGCTATAGTTGGAGAGCCGTCTAATTATGAGTATGCAATTGGTCATAGAGGGCTGGAATGGTTAGAAATAAAGATAAAGGGCAGGGCAGCTCATGGGGGAGTTCCTCACTTAGGTATTAATGCTATTTCTAAAGCAGCTAAACTAATTAACAAAATAGAACAAGAACTATATCCTAAATTAGAAAGTAGATATAATGAATTTATGGGGCCTTCAGTGATGAATTTTGGGGCAATAGAAGGAGGAAGTCAGCCGAGTACAGTAGCTGATTGGTGCTCCATAAAGATAGATAGAAGATATATACCGGGAGAAACAGTTGAATCAGTTATCGGTGAATATCAGGAAATAATAGATAAGCTTAAGAAAGAAGACCCTGATTTTGATGCAGAAATAATTAGAATGCCCAATAATATGTTAACGCTTGATCATCTATATTTAATGACAGATCCTAGTGAACAGATAGTAATATCAACTAAAGAAGCTTTAAAAGAGGTAATAGGAAAAGAACCAGAAATTACTAGAAGAAGAGGATGGACTGATGCGGCACTACTTTCAAATTATGCTAAAATACCTACGGTAGTTTGTGGTCCTGGAGATATTTCCTATTCACATACTAAAAATGAGCATGTTCCAATAAAAGACCTTATTAATATGGTGGACGTGTATTCAAAAATAGCTTTTAAGTTTTGTGGAATTTAAATTATGGCAGGGCACTTTGCCCTGTCTATTATTCCTTAATTTATTTGAATCGAAGATTTTGTTTATTTGACGAATAGCGAATGACCAATGACGATAATTATTGGAGGAATTAATATGAAGGATATTGTTTTAAGACAGATAAACGAGCTAAAAAAGGAGCTTATCGAATTAAGTGAATATATTTATAAAAATCCTGAATTAGGCTATGAAGAGTTTAAATCTAGTAAGGCTCATGTTAAGCTTTTGAAAAAACATGGCTTTAATGTAGAGGAAGAATATATGGGAATAAAAACAGCTTTTAGGGCAGAATTTACTAGTGAAATTAAAGGTCCTACAATTGCATATCTATGTGAATACGATGCTTTGCCAGATATAGGACACGGCTGCGGACATAATCTGTTAGGTACAATAAGTACAGGTGCAGGAATAGTTTTAAGCAAATTTCTCTCTAATATAGGAGGTAAAGTCGTTGTATTTGGAACTCCAGCAGAAGAAACTAGTGGAGCAAAGGTGCATATGGCAGACAAAGGAGCTTTTGATGAAGTAGATATTGCTATGTTAGCACATCCAGCAGATAAGCATTATAAAAGTGGGACTTCTCTTGCTATGGAGGCAATACAATTTACATTTAAAGGGAGATCAGCTCATGCAGCAGCATATCCAGATAAGGGGATTAATGCACTTGATGCAGCAATAAATACATTTAATAATATAAATGCTTTAAGGCAGCATATTAGATCAGATGCTAGAATACATGGTATAATCGTAGAAGGAGGTAGAGCGGCAAATATTGTACCAGAATTAGCTATTGCACAGTTTTATGTAAGAGCTTCAACTAAGTCATATTTAAAAGAATTAAGCTCTAAAGTAAAAAATTGTGCAATGGGTGCAGCTTTAGCAGCTGGAGCACAGTTAGAAATAAGTAATTATGAGGCATCTTATGATGATTTGGTTACAAATAATACATTATCTAATATTTATTGTGAAAAACTTATGGCTATGGGGGTAGAAAATATATATGAATCTAGAGAAAGTTATGGTTCATTAGATATAGGAAATGTTAGCCATGTTTGCCCTACAATACATCCGTATTTTGCAATTACAGACAGAGAATTGGTAGCTCATACAAAAGAATTTGCAGATGCAACTATTACTTCGAAAGCGTATGAAGAAATGTGCAAGACAATAGGGGCATTAGTATTAACAGCAATAGAAGTGATAAAGGATAAAAATCTACTAAAAGCGATTAAAGAAGAATTTGAAAAAACAAGAAGTAATTAATTTTAGATGAGGTGAAACAATGCTTGAAAGCAGAATAAGGGATAAAGAATTATTAAAAAAAGTTACTACTGCAGAAGAAGCTGCACTTCTTATCAAAAATGGTATGACCATAGCTACGAGTGGTTTTACACCTTCTGGTTATCCAAAAGCAGTTCCTTTGGCATTAGCTAAAAGGGTTAAAGATACAAAAGAGGATTTAAAAGTTAATTTAATAACAGGTGCATCGGTAGGAGATGAATTAGATGGAGAATTGGCTAAATTAGGAATAATACACAAAAGACTACCGTACCAAACCCAAAAAGATTGTAGAGAAGGAATAAACTTAGGTAAAATTAAATTTATTGATATGCATCTAAGTCATCTTCCACAATATATTAATTATGACTTTTTAGGTAAAATTGATTTAGCAATAATAGAGGCTGTAGGTATTACAGAAGAAGGTTACATTATACCTTCGACATCTGTAGGAATAACGCCAACAATTGTACAAAAAGCCGAAAAAATTATAGTTGAAATAAATACAAGCCAGCCTTTAGAATTAGAGGGTATGCACGATATATACTTAATTCGAAAGCCACCTTTTAGGCAGCCTATTCCAATTACAAAGGCAGATGATAGAATAGGGTTTAACTATATACCTTTAGAAAAGGAAAAAATAGAGGCAATAGTTATTACAGATATTAAAGATAATGTAAGACCTTTAGCTGAAGTTGATGAAGTAAGCAAAAAAATGGCAGATAATCTAATATCTTTTTTAGAAGAAGAGATAAAATTTGGAAGGATACCAAAAGAAATGTTGCCTTTACAATCAGGGGTAGGTTCAGTTGCTAATGCTGTACTGGCTGGTTTGTTAAAATCTAGATTTGAAAATTTAGAATTTTATACAGAAGTTATTCAAGATTCAGTTTTAGATTTAATTGATGCTGACAAAGTGAAAATAGCATCAGGTACGTCTTTAACACCATCTGAAAAAGGTTTAGTTAAATTTTATAACAATATTAAAAAATATAAAAATAAAGTTATTTTAAGACCTCAAGAAATCAGTAATAACCCAGAAGTTATAAGAAGATTAGGAGTTATTGCAATAAATACTGCTATTGAGGTTGATATATTTGGAAATGTTAATTCAACTAATATATTAGGGTGTAAAATGATGAATGGAATTGGGGGCTCAGGTGATTTTACAAGAAATGCATATATTTCGATTTTTACAACACAATCTATAGCAAAAAGTGGAGATATATCAGCAATTGTTCCGATGGTATCACATTGTGATCATACAGAGCATGATGTCGATGTAATAATAACAGAGCAGGGATTAGCAGATTTACGTGGATTATGTCCCAGAGAGAGAGCTAAATTAATTATAGAAAAATGTGTTCATCCTGATTATAAAGATATGCTCAATGATTATTTCAAAAGAGCTTTAAAAGGAGGCAACTTACATACACCTATTATTTTAAAAGAAGCCTTATCCTGGCATCAAAGATATATAGAAACAGGCAGTATGAAATAAAACTAAGACGGGGTCAGGCTTGAAATATTTCCATTTGAGAAAGGAAATATTTCAAGCCTGACCCCTATCTCTATAGTTATTTAAATATACCAAATGGCTTTCCAACTGGTAAAAATTCTTTTCCGAAATGTCCATTTAAAACTACTGCTGCAGAACCATAGAATGAAAATATTGATATTAAGAACTCTGAATAAGCAGCAAGCTTGTGAGTAGCTTCAGCAGCTATACCAAATGTACTTAATGACAGACCTATAAATAGAAGATCTATTAATACGAAGATAATAAACAATACTTTATTAGTTTCCATTGAACCGATTGTCATATAAATAGAAAAAATAAGATATCCAACAAAAGCAAATCCAAGTTGCTTAACATCTGCATTTGCTGCCATTTTTTCGCCGAAAACTCCTAACTTAATCATCCAAGAAGCTGCTACTGAAAACCAAAAGAATGCATATCCACCAAAAGCTGTAGTACCGAAAATATTATTACGTTTAGAATCATTGATACAAGCAAATAATTGAGCAAATGCGCCTAAGAAAATAGCCCAAGGAACTATAAAAGATACACCACTTGTAAGTCCAAGCTTTTGTGATGAAGCTACAAGAGTTACTAGTGCAAGTCCTAATAAACCGACAGCTGAAGGGTCTGCATTAGTGATTTTCACATTCTGTGTTTGATTATTACTCATTTTCATCCTCCTATACATTTTTTCTTGTTAATGTAAAAAGACAATTTCTACATTAATTTACTAAAATATTAGTCAAAAGTCAAGGTTTTATGTCGAAAATCGACGAATGATTAAGATGGAGGCAATAAATTTAGCTTGTTGCCTCTGATTTTATTTTGAGTATAAAGTTATTAAGGTTGAGCAAAATAAAAATACAAGATTAAACTAGATTTGGAGTGGATAAGATGAGGAAAATTTGGACATTATTAGCTGTAATAATGTTAATTTTAGGAATTACATATAATTCGTTAGATTTAAAGGTACAAGAAAAAGAAAGGGTAGATTTGTATGATATTATAAAAGATATGCAAATTGATAACAGTAGTGGACAAAATGTGGATAATATTAAGAATACTCAGACAGATGCTGTGGATAAATCTGTTAAGAAACTTGATGATAATAATGACTTCAAGGACGCAGTTGTAAAGCAACAGAATAAGAAAGTAACAGAAGAGAAAGAAGAGAAATCAGCAGAAAGCATTAAAAACGTAGATACAATTACTAAAGATAAAAATGTTGTTAATGAAGATACTAAAAAGAAAGATACTAAAGAAAAAATAAATGAAGAATTTGCAAAAGAGAAAAATGAGAATGTAGTTGAGAAAGAAATAAATACTCAGAAAGAAGAAAATAACGATGTTGTAGAAAGTTTAGCTATATTTCAGGATTTAATAAGTATTATTGAAAATTCAGCATTATTAGATGGTGAAATTGAAGCATTAAAGCTTATTTTGTCTAAACTGACTCCATCAGATATTAGTATGTTAAAAGATATGCTAAATGATGGATTAACCAAAGAGGAAAAAGAAAAAATTATGGAACTAACAAGTTCTAGATTTTCAGAGCAAGAAATAGAATTCATAAATAAACTTTATGATAAATACATGAAATAGACAACGAACTGAACTCGTTGTCTTTGTTTATTTATTATTTATTTTAAAAAAGATTTATAATTCTTATATATGTTATAATAAAATAGATGCTAGAAGATATTAAGGAGGGAATACTGATGCTTACAAATATTGATATTCAAAAAATTATTCCACATAGATATCCCTTTCTTTTAGTTGATAAGATTATCGAAATAGAAGAAGGTAAAAAGGCAGTAGGAATAAAAAATGTAACTATAAATGAACCTTTCTTTCAAGGACACTTTCCAGGTAATCCTATAATGCCAGGAGTACTTATTGTGGAAGCTATGGCTCAGGTTGGGGCAGTAGCAGTGTTAAGTCTTGAGGAAAACAAGGATAAATTAGCCGTATTTACAGGAATAGATAAGGTTAGATTTAAAAAACAGGTAAAACCAGGAGATACATTGAGAATGGAAGTTGAGCTTATTGCGTTAAGAAGAGGTATAGGCAAAGCAGAAGCAGTTGCCTATGTAGGTGATGAAGTAGCTTGTAAGGGAACATTGATGTTTGGTCTAGTGGATAATGAATAATCCTAAGTTTAATTACATTAATTTAGATGGGAGGAGCTAAGGCATATGTATCCATTGAAGTTTGAAAATATCTATTTTGAAAAAATATGGGGAGGAAGAGATTTAGAAAATTTCAGAGATAATTTGCCAGATGGCAATATAGGTGAAAGCTGGGATGTAGCTTGTCATAAAAATGGTATGAGTGTAGTTTCAAATGGTGAGTTTAAAGGTATGAAACTCGATGAATTAATAAAACTTAAAGGTTCTGAGATTATTGGTACTAAGATATCTGAAGAATGGTTCCCATTATTAATAAAGTTTATTAATGCTAGAGACAAGCTTTCTGTTCAAGTTCATCCAGATGATGAGTATGGTATGAAGGTTGAAGGCGAAATGGGTAAAACAGAAGTGTGGTATGTTGTTGAAGCTTTTGAAGGGGCAAATTTAGTAGTGGGAACAAAGGACTGTACTAAGCATGAGTTTAGAAAAGCTATTGAAACTGGTGAGCTTGATAAATATTTAAATAGAATACCTGTAAAAAAAGGTGATGTATATTTTGTAAAAAGTGGACTAATACATGCAATTGGCGAAGGTGTAATAATTGCAGAAATTCAGCAAAATAGCGATACAACTTATAGAGTATATGACTACAACAGAGGTAGAGAACTACATATCGATAAGGCATTAGATGTAGTAGATTTAAGTTTAGAAGGTAGAAGAAGTGAAGGGCTTAAAATAGAAAGAGAAGGATATACTAAAACATATTACTGTTTATGCAAAGATTTTTCACTTGAATTATATGATGTTTTTGATTCATTTGAAGAATGCAGTGATGAAGAAAGATTTTTCATATTTACTTGCGTAGAAGGAGAAGGAGAAATTATATACAAAGATGGTATAGAGAAGATTAAAAAAGGAGATAGTTTACTTATACCAGCAAGTTTAGGCGAATATAAATTTAGTGGCAGAATGAAGGTTTTAAAAAGTTATGTTCCAGATGTAGAAAAGGTAGAAAAAGAAGTATTAGAAGTAGTAAAGCGTTAATAGGGGGCTGAAAGCCCCTTTTTTATTGTAACATTTTCAGTTAAATTACATAAAATAATTACTAAATGATAATGAAATTCAATTGCGAGGGGTGAAGATTATGTGTGGAATTGCCGGATGGGTAAATATCAAAAGAAGCCTTATAAAAGAGAGAGAACTTATCAAAAAAATGACTAATACTCTAGTTAATAGAGGTCCAGATGATTTTGGCATATATATATCTGAAAATGCTTTATTAGGGCATCGCCGTCTAATAGTAATAGATCCTGAAGGTGGAGCTCAACCAATGATAAGACAATTAGGAGACAACAAATATACAATCGTATATAATGGAGAATTATACAATACAGATGAAGTTAGAAAAAAACTACAAGCAAAAGGATATCATTTTAAATCATATTCTGATACTGAGGTTTTATTGGTTTCATATATTGAGTGGGGAGCAGATTGCTTAAAGTATATTAATGGTATTTTTGCATTTGGTATATGGGATGAAAAAAATAAGCAGTTGTTCTTAGCTAGAGACCCTCTTGGGGTAAAACCTCTATTTTATGCATTTAAAGATGATTCTCTACTTTTTGCTTCAGAGATAAAGGCACTATTAGAACATCCTTTAGTAGAACCAATTATAGATAATGAAGGATTGATGGAAATCTTTGGCTTAGGACCTGCAAGATCTTTAGGTAATGGTGTCTTTAAAGATGTAAAAGAAATTCCTCCAGCTCACTATTTAATGTTTAATTTTTTCGGCATAAAGTTAAAAGAATATTGGAAATTAGAGTGCAAACCTCATATAGAGAATTTAGATACAACAGTAGAACATACAAGAACTCTTTTGATAGATGCAATAGAAAGGCAAACAATATCTGATGTTCCTGTTTGTACTTTCCTATCAGGAGGATTAGATTCAAGTGCTATTTCAGCTATTGTGGCTAATACGTTCAAAAAACAGGGGAGAGGAAGGTTAAATACATTTTCAATAGATTATACAGATAACAATATATATTTTAGACCTAATGAATATCAGCCCAATTCAGATAGTATATGGGTTAAAAAAATGTCGGAGTTTATTGGCAGTAATCATCATAACGTAGTGATAGACAATTTACAATTAGCATCAGCTTTAAAAGAAGCAGTGAAAGCAAATGATTTACCTGGTATGGCAGATATAGACTCATCTTTATATTTATTTTGCAAAGAAGTAAAAAGAGAGGCTACAGTAGCTCTTTCTGGAGAATGTGCTGATGAGGTATTTGGAGGTTATCCATGGTATAGAAGGGCAGAAGATATTAATGCTAATACTTTTCCATGGTCTAAATCTATTAAAGAGCGTAAAGGTATTATGTCTAAAGAATTTAGAAAACTACCTTTAGAAGAGTATGTTGCACAAAGATATGAAGACACATTAAAGCAAGTACCAAGGCTTGAAGGAGAAACTCAAGAAGAACATCGAATGAGAGAGCTTTTCTACTTAAATATTAAATGGTTTATGATTACACTGCTTAATAGAAAGGACCGTATGAGTATGGCTAACAGTTTAGAGGTTAGAGTTCCATTTGCGGATTACAGACTTGTAGAATATGCATTTAATATTCCTTGGAAAATGAAATACTGTGATGGAATAGAGAAAGGACTTTTAAGAAGGGCTTTAAAGGGAATTTTACCTGATGATATTTTATTGAGAAGAAAAAGTCCGTATCCTAAAACTCATAATCCTGCTTATTCAAAAGCAGTACAAGAGTGGATGAGAGAAATCCTACAGGATAAAAAATCTCCTATTTTACAATTTATCGATGTAGATAAGGTTACTGAAATAGTGGAAACAGAAGGGAAATCATTTAAAAAGCCTTGGTTTGGTCAGTTGATGACAGGTCCTCAATTAATTGCATATTTAATCCAAATAGATTATTGGATGAGAGAATATAATGTGAGGTATGTTGCAAAGTAGGAAAGGGGGATTATTATGAGTCATGACTATGACAGACAATATGTACTTGAAAAGGCTAGAGAGTTAGGCGTAGAATTTATTCATCTTCAATTTACTGATATTTTTGGAGTTTTAAAAAGTGTAGCTATTACTATAGAACAGTTAGAAGAAGCTTTGAATGATGAAATAATGTTTGATGGTTCTTCTATAGATGGATTTGTAAGAATTGAAGAATCTGATATGTATCTAAAGCCTGACCCTTCAACATTTGTGGTTTTTCCATGGGTAACTAAGACTAAGGAAGCAAGATTTATATGTGATGTGTACGATAAAGATGGAAATCCGTTTGAAGGCTGTCCAAGGAATACGCTGAAAAAGGTATTAAGAGAAGCAGAAAAAATGGGATATACATTTAATGTAGGTCCTGAGTGTGAGTTTTTCCTTTTCCATACAGATCAAAAGGGTAAACCAACTCTCATAACCCATGATAATGCAGGGTATTTTGACCTTGCACCAGTAGATTTAGGAGAGAATGCACGAAGAGATATGGTTTTAACTCTAAAACAAATGGGATTTGAAATAGAAGCTTCTCATCATGAGGTGGCCCCTGGACAGCATGAAATTGATTTTAAATATGATAATGCACTAACAACAGCTGATAATATTATGACTTTTAAGATGGTAGTAAGAATAATTGCTCAGCGTCATGGGCTTCACGCAACATTTATGCCTAAACCCATATATGGAATAAATGGCTCAGGTATGCATACTAATATGTCACTTTTTACTTTAGATGGTAAAAATGTTTTTTATGATGAAAATGATGAGCTTCAGCTCTCTAAAGAAGCATATTATTTTCTTGGAGGTATATTAAGACATGCTAAAGCATTTACAGCTATAACTAATCCTACTATTAATTCGTATAAAAGATTAGTTCCTGGATATGAAGCTCCAGTCTATGTTGCATGGTCAACTAGTAACAGAAGTCCTCTTGTAAGAGTTCCAGCAAAAAGGGGTAATTCTACAAGATTTGAACTTAGAAGTCCTGACCCATCTGCAAATCCTTATTTAGCTTTAGCGGTTATTCTAAAAGCTGGTTTAGATGGTATAAAGAATAAAATTGAGCCTCCTAAAGCAGTTAACAGCAACATTTATAATATGGACCAAGAAGAGAGAGTAAAGAAAGAAATAGCTAGCTTGCCGTCAAATATTATGGATGCTCTAGATGAACTTTCTAAGAATGAGATAATAAAATCAGCTTTGGGAAAACATATTTATAGTAGATTTGTAGAAGCTGTTACACTTGAATGGAATGAATATAAGGCTTATGTTTCACAATGGGAGATAGAAAAATACCTTACAAAGTTTTAATTTAGAGATATATTTATATGAAAAATAAATTTTTAATAAAATAAGAGCATCGTTTTGGTGCTCTTATTTTTTGAAAAAACATTCCTTTCTTGGTTGTTTTAGTTTTATGCCAAGAAAAGGAATTTTTCTGTCTAAAGGAGGGTATTATACACTTTATAAGTATTCACTTATATGTTTTATAATATCATATTATTTTACTAATATAACAATAAGTTTTAAAATGTTATATAGAAAGGAGAGATGTAAATGTTATTTAGTAAAGGGAAAATAGGGAATCTCGAATTGAAAAACAGATTTGTAATGTTGCCAACAGTAACAAATTTAGCGCAGGATGGATTTGTTAGCGGCAGAGAAATGGAATATTATAACAGAAGGTCAAAAGATGTTTCATTGGTTATTGTAGAAGCAAGTTATGTAAATAAATTTGGTAAATTCTTCGTAAATCAGCTCGGTATAGATGATGACAATAAGATAGATGGTCTTAAGAAGTTGTCTTATTTACTACAAAAAAACGGGGCAAAAACGGGAATACAGCTTGCTATGCACAATCCAAAATATAAACCTGTCGATTTTACTAAAGATAAGATAGAAGGATTTATTGAAGATTTTGCAAACGCTGCAGTAAGGTCAAAAAAAGCAGGTTTTGACCTTGTAGAACTTCATTTTGCCCATGGCTGGTTTGTAAATCAATTTTTATCACCTAATACAAATAAAAGAACAGATGAATATGGTGGAACCTTTGAAGGAAGAGCTAAATTTGCCCTTGAAATATTACGGAAAGTTAAAGAATATGTTCCTGACATTACGGTTATTTGTAGGATTAATGCCAGTGATTTTACTTCTGACGGATTTAATATTGAAGAAAGTATAAAGTTATCAAAAATGCTTGAGGAAAATGGTGCTGATGGGCTTAATATTTCAGCAGGAGTTGGAGCAACAGCAGAATACCATATATCACCTATGGGACTAGATGATAAGCCTTTATTAGAACTTATAAAGAGAATAAAAGATAATGTTAATATACCAATAATAGCTGCAAATAAACTTGGTTATGCTAACGATTGGGAAAAAATACTAAAGGACAATGTAGCTGATTTTATTGGAATTGCAAGAGGTTTAATAGGAGATCCTGATTGCATTGCTAAACTTAAAGAAGGTAACAATGAAGACATAAGGTATTGTATACATTGCAATCAAGCATGTCTAGCATATATTTTAAAAGGGTTATCTGTTTCATGTTTGATGAACCCTGAAGTTGGCAGAGAATTAGAATTCCAGGTCAAAACTGACAAGTCTTTGAATATAGCTGTAATAGGTGGTGGACCTGCAGGTATGTCTGCAGCTAAATATCTAGCAAAAAAGGGCCATAAGGTTGAATTATTTGAAAAAGAAGATAAACTTGGAGGTCAGTTAAATGTAGCAAAAATACCACCACATAAAGAAGAAATAGGCAAAGTTATAGAATATTTAGAAAGGGATTTGAGGAAATATAATGTTAATATTCATTTAAACAGGAAAATGACTATCGAAGAAATAAAAGATTTACCCCATGATAAAGTTGTAATTGCAACAGGGTCTGTTCCTGTAAATATTAATGTAAATATGGATGCTTTTTATTGGGCCATTGATGTTTTAGCGGGTAAATTGCCGCAAGGTCAAGATATTATGGTGATTGGTGGCGGTTTAACAGGACTTGAAACAGCAGAATTCCTTGCCCAAAAAGGTAAGAATATAACGATATTGGAAGCAAAAGATGAAGTAGGAGATGGAATATTTCCGATGATAAGAAAATTAATCATAAATAGGCTTAAAAAACTTAATGTAAATATAATTACAAAAGCCAAAATAAATCATATATCTGATAAAAAATTATCATATAATTTAGATGGAGTTGAAAAGATACAGGAATTTGATGATATCGTTGTAGCTACAGGGAATAAACCTGATGCTACATTTAAAGAGTTAATAGATGATGATAAATATCTTTTTATTGGTGATTGTAAAGAGGTAGCATCAGCTGTAGAAGCTATAAGAGAGGGTGCAGAACTTTCATTAAAGCTTTAAAAGATGAGAAGGGTAATATACAAATTTTTTCAGATATATTAGTTAAATATCGTTAGTAAATAAATATAAAGCACATAAAAAATAGCGGATAAAATCCGCTATTTTTTATGCTAGACCCATTAATTTTATAACTACTGCACTTAGTATAGATATAAATAGAGAGGCAATTGTTCCAAGATATAAAGGTTTAATTCCAATTTTTTTCATATCACTTATGCTAAGTTCAAGACCTAATCCAGCCATTGCAGCTGTCATAAGGTAATTATCTAAAGTAATTAGTCCTGTTAATATATTAGACGGAATAGAAATAAACGAATTAATGATTACTACTGCTAAAAACATAAATACGAACCAGGGTACTGATACATTTTTAAGACTGAATTTTTCACTGTTACTTTCTTTCATATATTTTATACTTAGATAGATTGTAACAGGGATTATATATAAAACCCTTGTTAGCTTTACTAAAGTGGCATAAGTTCCAGCATCATTAGATACGGCAAATCCTGCAGCAACAACTTGTGCCACCTCATGTATAGAGCTTCCTGTCCATAATGTATAGAAAGATGTACTCATGTCTAAAATTTTAAATATTATAGGATACATGAACATAAATAGAGTACCAAAAACTGTAACGATACCTATAGCAAAGGCTGCATCTTTTTCATCGGACTTTGTAACTGCATTTACTGCAGCTACTGCAGAAGCTCCACATATAGATATTCCACTTCCTATCAAGATTGAACGTTTTGCAGGTATGTTGAATTTTTTACCAAGGTATTTTGTAAAAATCATTGTAGCAGTACAAACAATGAATATAAGTATAATGGCTTTAGGCCCTATTTTTGTAATTTGAGAAATACTCAATTTAAATCCTAAAAATATAATAGCTAGTTTTAAAACCTTTTTAGCACAAAATTTAATCCCGGGTTTCATATTTTCTTTAATGCCTATGGTATTTTTAATTAATGCACCAAGTAATATGGCGATAATAAGGGAGCTTAAATTTAACCTCTCTATAAAAGAAATTTCTTGAATAAAAAATGAAGAAATTGTAATTATTCCTACAACCAATACCCCGTTTAAATACTTTTTAACGTTCATAAAATGCCCTCCTAGATATAAATTTTGACGTAGCACAATTCATATTTTACAGGCATTTGTTATCTAAGTAAAATAATATTATTATATACATATCATAAGTATTAACTTATACATTAGGCAAAAATAATATTAATTTTAGCGAGATATTTTAAGTTGAGAAATCTGCAAATTGAACATTAGTTAAAATCAGTCGATTGCAACAGTTTCTTTTTTTGCAAAATTTATAAATTCATTAAAAAGATTAGATAAATACTTATCTTTATGATATATAAGGTTAAGTTTTCTAATTATCTTAATTCCTTTTAGTCGTATAACTGCAAGTCTTCCGTCTTCTACTTCCTTTTTTATGCACCTTTTGGATATACATGAAATTCCAAGACCGGCTTCAACGGCTTTTTTAATAGCTTCTATATTACCCAGTTCAAAATCTACTTTATAATGAACACCATTGGCATTTAAAACATTTTCTACAATTTCTCTTGTACCACTGCCCTGTTCTCTCATTATTATTTTTTCTTCTCCTATTTTTTTTATATCTATACTTTTTAGTTTTGACCAGGGATGGTCAGGAGGGGTTATAAAAACTAGCTCATCATTACAAAAATTTTCTACTATTATTTCATCTGAGTAAACTGGGCCTTCTACAAAAGCAAAATCTATTTTATTTTCTAAAACCATATCTGTGATAATTTTAGTATTTTCAATGGTAATAGAGGTATCTACTTCTTTATGTTTTTTGGTGAACTTTCCTATTATATCTGTAAGTATATATATGCCAATAGTTGTGCTTGCGCCTATTTTAAGTTTGCCTTTTTTAAGTCCTTTAATGTCTTTAATTGTTTTTGAACATTCATCATACAAATTCAATATTCTTCTTACATAATTTAAAAATATCTTTCCCTCATAGGTTAAGTAAAGTTTTCTACCTATCCTGTCAAAAAATTTTACACCGAATTCTTCTTCAATTTCTTTTATGGTCTGGCTAACGGCGGGTTGGCTCATGTACAGTTTTTTTGCTACTTCTGTCATATTAAGTTTTACCGCTACTTCATAAAATATTCTCAGCTTTCTTTCGTTCATGATTTTCTCTCCTCTATATGTATTTACTACATTAGTTTTTGCAAAATGGGTTTTTATATTTAATATGCTTATAATTTAATGATAACATATATGGCTATATGAATAGTATTTGTTCTTCAAGAAGTTTGTAAGTGAGACTAAAAGAAAATCAGAAGTGATTCTGTTTATAAATTAGATAAAACTTGATTTTAAAACCAAATTTTAGCTCATCAAGCAGGAAAATGGTAAATATGTATAGAATAATATGATGTATACAATGAACTTTTTTCTTATAAATGATTATATTTATAGTACAATAGAATATGTAGAAATTTACGAGGAGGAAATCCATGAATCCGCAAATAGGAATTTCTATTCATAACGTTGGTATAGATTATATAGCTAAGCATAACTTTAAGAGAGTTCAATTGTGCCATAAATTCTCAGGAGCTAAAGAGATAACTGCACTTTTGAAGTTTTCTAGAAAGTTTCCTTTAAAGGTAACTTATCATGCTCCTGTATTTCACCAGTCAGACCCTACTGTCACCTACTATGTAAGTGATAATAAAAGGTTGAGAGATGCTACTTTTGAGATACTAAAGACAAATTTATCTATGGCAAAAAGTCTTCCAACGAGTGAAGTTGTAATCCATTTTGTAACTAGTAATGTTGGAAGTCCAGATAGTATAAAAAAGACAGCACATGAGAGTGCTTTAAAACTTAGTGAATTAAGTGAAGAATATGATCTACCAATCCTTTTAGAATATGTAGGGTATAATGATTTATTTTATAGAATAGAGGATTGGATAGATATTATAAAAGATCACGAAAATTTAGGAATATGTTTAGATGTTGGTCATTTGTATCTATCCTGTCAGATAAATGATATGGATTACTTTGAAGAACTAGAAAAAATACTACCTTATATTAGGCTTATACATTTGTGGAATACTAGAGGTTTTAGTGATGTTTCTAAATATGGTCACATACCAGTTCATCCTAATCAAAATCCAAATGATGGCTGGATTGATATTCAAAAAACTATAGAATTTATTTATGCTTGGAATGATGATATTCCTATAATTTTTGAACCTGACTTCAAATATTTAGATTTAAAATACGTTCAGGAAGGAATTGACTGGGTGAATGAGTTAGTCTATAATAATACGAAAAAGGATAAGGAAACCATAGATACAGTCTAAGGATTTAACAATAAAATACGGGGTGATGAAGATGGATTTTAAGGAGAAGTATGAGTTTTGGTTAAATAATGAGTACTTTGATAAAGAAACAAAAGATGAATTATTATCAATTAAGGATAATGTAGAAGAAATAGAAGATAGGTTTTATAAAGATTTAGAATTTGGTACTGGAGGACTTAGAGGGAAGATTGGTGCAGGTACTAATAGAATAAATAAATATACTGTATCTAAGGCTACCCAAGGATTAGCTAATTTTATTGTTGAAAATGGAAGTGAATATGTAAAAAGAGGGGTAGTAATAGCTCATGACTCAAGACATAAGTCAAGAGAATTTGCTCAAACGGCTGCACTAGTATTGGCTGCAAATGGTATTAAAGCATATTTATTTGAGGATTTAAGACCGACACCTGAATTATCCTTTGCAGTTAGGTATCTAAAAGCTTCTGCTGGAATTGTTATTACTGCTAGCCACAATCCACCAGAGTATAATGGATATAAGGTTTATTGGGAAGATGGAGGACAGATAGTACCTAGTCTAGCTGATAAGATAATAAAGAAAGTTAATGAAGTTACTGATTTTTCAATGATAAAGATTATAAGTAAAGAAGAAGCACTAAATAATGGGTTATTAAATATTATTGGAGAAGAAATTGATAAAGAGTATATAAACAAGGTTAAAGATTTAAGTGTTAGAGACGATATCGATAAAAATATAAGAATAGTTTATACTCCATTACATGGTACTGGAAATATGCCTGTAAGAAGAGTACTAAAAGAGTTAGGATACATAAATGTATTTGTTGTTGAAAGCCAAGAACAGCCAGATCCTAATTTTTCAACTGTAGAGTATCCAAATCCAGAGGATCCAAATGCATTTAAACTGGCTATTGAATTAGGAGAAAAGGTAGATTCTGATATTATATTAGGAACAGATCCAGATTGCGATAGAGTTGGAGTTGTGGTTAAAAATAAAGAAGGAGAATATAAAGTATTAAGTGGAAATCAAACTGGTGCACTACTTTTAGATTACATATTGAATTCAATGACAGAAAAGGAGATTTTACCTGAAAATAGTGTAATGGTTAAGACTATAGTTACAAGTGAATTAGGTAGAGTGATAGCTAAACATTATGATGTAGAAACTATAGATACTTTGACAGGATTTAAATTCATAGGTGAAAAGATTAAGGAATTTGAAGAAAATAGAGATAAGAACTTCATATTTGGTTATGAAGAGAGCTTTGGATATTTGACTGGTTCTTTTGTAAGAGATAAAGATGCAGTTATAGCTTCTATGCTTATTTGTGAAATGGCAGCATATTATAAGAGTAAAGGAATGTCACTTTACGAAGCTTTAATTAATTTATATGAAAGATATGGGTACTATATAGAAGACTTACACTCTATTAAATTAGAAGGTATTGAAGGAAAGAAAAAGATAGAAGAGGTCATGGAGAGCTTTAGAAAAAATTATCCAACTAAAATAGGCAAGCTTAACTTAAAAGTATTTAATGATTATAAGGCTTCTAAAAGCTTTAATTACATTAAAGACAGCAGTGAAGATATATTACTTCCAAAATCAAATGTTTTAAAGTTTATATTTGATGACGAATCATGGTATGCATTAAGACCTTCTGGTACAGAACCAAAGTTAAAAATATACTTCTCAGCTAATGGAAAAGATAAAATGGAGGCAGAAAATAAGCTTAAGGCTATTAAAGAAGAAATATTAGGCAAAATTGAAAATATAGTAAGATAGAGAGATAGAGAGGTATTTTCTCTATCTTTCTTTTAATGAATTTGGTGTGGGGACTATTTTATTAGTATAAAGTATTTTTGTTGGACATATAGTGAATTATAGAGGAATTAGGATTTTATTGTCTAATAACTAATTATATAAATTGGTTATAAATGGGGGATGAGGGATGGAAAATGTGTTTTTTACCAAAGTACTTAGGAATCCTATAATTGCAGCAGTAAATACTATAGAAAAACTTGATATGGCGATAGACTCACCATGTGAGGTTATTTTTTTGCTAACAGGAGACATCTTTAATTTAAAGAAAATAGTCGATAAGGTTAGAAGTAAAGAAATGAGCATATATATTCATTTAGACCTAATGGAAGGCTTTTCAAAAGATATTGTAGCTTTGAAGTATATTAATGAAAACATAAAGCCTGACGGTATAATTACAACAAAAAGTAATCTTATTAAATTTGCTAAAAATTTAGGAATATTTACAATCCAGAGGTTATTTATACTGGATTCATTGTCATTAGAAACGGGAATAAGGTCTGTACTTTCTACCAAACCAGATGCTGTAGAAATATTGCCTGGCATTATGCCTAAGATTACACGAGAAATACATAGGCAAACTCGTTTACCTATTATAACAGGCGGTTTAATCAAGGAAAAAGAAGATGTGATTAAAAGTTTAAATGCAGGAGCTGTTGGTGTGTCAACAAGCAAAGAAGAAATTTGGTACATGTAGTTATAACAAATACTTTAAAAAATTAGTTTTATAACTCAGTATAATTTTTAATAATAATAATTTTAATATTAATGTTATAAGTGTAGAGCTTGGTAATTTTTATCAACATACAGCAACTATTTGATTAAGATTATAAAAAAATATCAAGAAATAAAAAATCATAGTCAGAAAAGTCTGAAAAATCAAAAACTATAATTGGCATGAAAATTGCAATACTAATTAAATAACTTTTAATTATGATAAAAGGAGGAGGTGAAAAAGATGAAACATTTAGGTACAATACTTGGCGCTGCTATAGCAGGTATTTTTGTTATGAGTGTATGGGGAGCATTTGTTCAAGCATATGGTATAGCTGGAGGATGGTTCGCAGGTTTGATTATAATAGGAACTATGTGGTATTTAAATCACTATGTGGGAATCCACAATAACGAAGGTGCTTGGGTAGATATGGCTCTAGGTATTGGTGTTGCAGGTTTTATGAGAGATGTATTTATGAAGGGTGGTCAAGCAGCGATTGAATCTTTACCAACATTGGCAGTAGTGCTTCTAGGAGGAATAGCTGGTGGTATTGCAGCAGTTAAACTAGAACAATATTTGGCAGATAAGAATAGTGAGAAAGAAGAAGAAATGGCCTAAAGAAAATCTACGTAATTAATATAAAGAAGGGGGGCAAGTAAGGTGACTATGCCATTAATGATATCAACTTTTGCTGGTGGTTTTATATTTCCATTTCTAATTAGACTACTATGGGGTAAGATGGTTGAAAACTGGGGACCTATAGGTGGATGGATGGCAGCTGGGTTCATAGTTGGTACTACTTGGACTTTAACTCATGGTGTTGGTTTAATATTCCAATCTGGTGGTGCGTGGGTTGATCAAGCTTTTGGCGCAGCAGCGGGTTTATTAGCAGCTTCTGCAGTTGCAGGAGATAGTTTCGGTAAGTCAGTGCCTAATATAATTTTTGCAATAATAGGTGGTATACTAGGAGGTTTTATACTTTCAACTTTTTTATAATTCATAGGAAATTATATTCCATTCAAAGATTTTGTTCTAAAGTTTTAATTAGTTATTAATAGACAGGGGGGAAATAAATGGATAAAAAATACATTTTAGCCTTAGATCAAGGTACTACTAGTTCGAGAGCCATATTATTCGATCATGATGGAAGGATAGTTAAGGTAGCTCAAAAAGAGTTCACACAAATATATCCGAAAGCAGGTTGGGTAGAGCATGACCCAATGGAAATATGGGGTACTCAAATTGGTGTGGCTAAAGAGGTATTAGGAACAGCTGGAGTAAATCCAGAGGAAGTTGCAGCAATAGGTATAACAAATCAAAGAGAGACAACTGTAGTTTGGGATAAAAATACTGGTAGACCTATATATAATGCTATAGTTTGGCAGTGTAGAAGAACTGCTAGTATATGTGATGATTTGAAGGCAAGAGGTTTAGAGGATTATATAAGAAAGAACACAGGTCTTGTTGTAGATGCATATTTTTCTGGTACTAAGGTTAAGTGGATACTTGACAATGTAGAAGGTGCAAGAGAAAAGGCTGAAAAAGGAGAATTGTTATTTGGAAATATTGATACTTGGTTAGTTTGGAATTTAACTAAAGGTAAAGTACATGTAACTGATTATTCTAATGCTTCAAGGACTATGCTTTATAATATAAAAGAGCTAAAGTGGGACGAGAAGATTTTAAATGAGCTTGGAATACCTGCTTCAATGCTTCCTGAGGTTAAACCATCTAGTGAAATTTATGGATATACTAGTCCTAATATCTTTGGTGAAATAGAGATTCCTATAGCTGGTATAGCTGGTGATCAACAGGCTGCATTATTTGGTCAGACTTGTTTTGAGCCAGGTATGGCTAAGAATACTTATGGAACTGGATGCTTTATGTTAATGAATACTGGAGAAAATATGGTTCCTTCTAATAAAGGGCTACTTACAACAATTGCTTGGGGAGTTGATGGTAAAGTTGAATATGCATTAGAAGGAAGTATTTTCATTGCTGGAGCAGTAGTTCAATGGTTAAGGGACGAGTTAAGGTTAATATATGAAGCAAAGGACAGTGAGTACTTTGCGACTAAAGTTAAGGACAATAATGGTGTATACGTAGTACCTGCATTTGTTGGTTTAGGAGCTCCATACTGGGATATGTATGCAAGAGGAACAATAGTAGGTTTAACTAGAGGAGCAAATAAGAACCACATAATAAGGGCTGCATTAGAGTCAATAGCATATCAAACTAGAGATGTATTAGAAGCTATGCAAGAGGATTCACGCATAGATTTACAATCATTAAAGGTTGATGGTGGAGCTGTTGCGAACGATTTCCTAATGCAATTCCAGTCTGACATATTAGGAGTACCTGTACACAGACCTGAAGTTACAGAAACTACAGCTTTAGGTGCTGCATATTTAGCTGGTCTTGCTGTAGGATTCTGGGAAAGTAAAGAAGAAATAGCTAAGAAGTGGAAGGTTGATAGAACATTTGAACCAAATATGGATGAACTAATCAAAGAAAAATTATATGCAGGATGGAAAAAGGCTGTAAATAGAGCACTTAAGTGGGAAGAAATGGAAAAGGAAGAATTAGCTATTAGCGAAGTAGCTGCATCAGATGAAGATTAATATATAAATTTGGCAAACGTTTTGACAAGATGCAACACAAATGATATAATTTGGTTACAAGTGAATATTTGGCGCTAGAGAAATGGAGAGCCGCACAAGCAGGCCTATGGAGTGATAGGTTTAGCTTAGTGCGGCTTTTTTAATCTATTTATCAAAAAAAGGGGGGTTATGAATGTATGATGTTGCAGTTATAGGGGCTGGAGTAATAGGTACGTTTATAGCAAGAGAGTTATCAAGATATAAACTTAATATTGTTCTTATAGAAAAAGATAACGATGTTGCAAATGGGACTACAAAGGCAAACAGTGCAATAATACATGCTGGATATGATGCAGAACCAGGAACTAATATGGCAAAGTTTAATTCTAAAGGAAATCCTATGTTTGATAAGATATGTGAAGAATTAGATGTTGAATTTAAAAGGATTGGTTCACTAGTTGTTGCTTTTAATGATGAAAATATGAACATGATTAAAGAGCTTTATGATAGAGGTTTAAAAAATGGTATACCCAATATAGAGATAATAAATGGAGAACAAGTTAGAAAAATGGAACCTAATTTAAATAATGATATTGTAGGTGCTTTGTATGCACCAACTTGTGGAATTATTGGACCGTGGGAGTTAGCTATAGCTTTAGCAGAAAATGCAGTAGAAAATGGAGTTGAGATATTGTTAAATAGTGAAGTTCATAATATTAATAAGACTGACTATGGATATAGGATTTTTACTAAGAGAGAAGTGATAGATACTAAATATGTTGTGAATTGTGCCGGATTATATGCAGATAAAATAAATAATATGGTAGCTAGTCCATATTTTAAGATAAAACCTAGAAGAGGTCAATATTTTATACTGGATAAAAGCGCAGGTAATTTTGTGAATAGAGTTATATTTCAGTGTCCAACAAAACTTGGAAAAGGAGTTTTGGTTGCTCCAACAGTTCATGGCAATTTAATAATAGGACCGGACGCTGAAGATTTAAATGATAAAGAGAGGTTAGATACAACAGCTGATAGACTTCAATATGTAAGAGAAACGGCTTTGAAAACTTCAAAGAACATTCCATTTAAAAAAGTTATAACTACATTTGCAGGATTAAGGGCAGAACCTAGTACTGGTGATTTCATAGTTGAGGAGTCTAAAGAAGCAAGAGGTTTTATTAATGTTGCAGGAATAAAGTCACCAGGTTTATCAGCTTCACCAGCTATAGCAGAATATGTCGTAGAATTACTAAGTGATATAAATGGTGGATTTGAAGCAAAAGAGGATTTTAATCCAATAAGAAGAAGGATGATAAGGTTTGAAAAATTAAGTGCTGATGAAAAAGCAGAATTAATAAGAAAAGATCCTAAGTTTGGAAGAATAATTTGTAGATGTGAAAATATAACAGAAGGTGAGATTGTCGATGCTATTAGAAGAAAAGTTGGAGCTACTACTGTAGATGGGATCAAAAAGAGAGTTAGACCTGGAACAGGAAGGTGTCAAGGAGGTTTCTGCAGCCCAAGAGTTATGGAAATATTAGCTAGAGAATTAGGTAAAGACATTTCAGAAATAGTTAAGGATAGTCCAAATTCGTATATATTAGTAGGAAATACTAATAAAGGTTTAGGAGAACATGCAGCTGATGAGTTGGTTGCAACTTCAATTGATGAAAATTAAGGGGGTGAAGTAATGTTAAGCTATGATATCGTTGTGATTGGTGGAGGGCCAGCTGGTTTAGCAGCAGCGATAGAAGCAAAGAAGAATGGTGTAGATAGTATTTTACTTATAGAAAGGGACCGTGAATTGGGCGGAATATTACAACAGTGTATACATAATGGCTTTGGACTCCATGAGTTTAATGAGGAATTAACCGGTCCAGAATACGCAGATAGGTTTATTAAAGAGTTAATGAAGATGGAAATAGATTATAAGCTAAACACTATGGTTTTAGATATTAGCGAAGACAAAATTGTTAAGGCAATAAATTCAGAAGATGGCTTTATGATTATAAAAGCAAAAGCAGTTATATTAGCTATGGGATGTAGAGAGAGAACTAGAGGAGCTTTAGCTATTCCTGGGACTAGACCTTCTGGTATATTTACAGCCGGAACAGCCCAAAGGTTTATAAATATAGAGGGTTATATGGTTGGTAAAAAGGTTTTTATATTAGGTTCAGGTGATATTGGGCTTATAATGGCTAGAAGACTTACCCTTGAAGGAGCACAAGTTATTGGTGTCGCTGAAATTATGGCTTATTCTGGAGGACTTACAAGAAATATTGTACAGTGTTTAGAAGATTATGACATACCATTAATGCTAAGTCATACAGTTACCGAAATAAGAGGTAAAGACAGGGTTGAAGGCGTAGTTGTATCTAGAGTTGATGAAAATAGAAAGCCAATACCAGGTACAGAGAAATATTTTGAGTGCGATACTTTGTTATTATCTGTTGGCTTAATACCTGAAAATGAACTGTCAAAGAAAGCAGGTATAAAATTAAATCCAATTACTGGTGGTCCAATAGTAAATGAATCTATGGAAACTACTGTTGCAGGAATATTTGCATGTGGTAATGTACTACATGTTCACGATTTAGTAGACTATGTTACAGATGAAAGCAGACGGGCAGGAAAAAATGCAGCTAAGTATATAAAAGGAGAGTTGTATGATAGTGGAGATATACTTAAAACTAATCCAGGTAATGGAATAAGATATATTGTTCCACACATGATAAGACTTGAGAACATACAAGATTCCGTAAACTTATTTATGAGAGTAAATGATGTTTATAAAAATGTAAGGATGATAGTTAGGTCAAATAATACTATTATTAAAGAACTAAAAAAGAGACGTTTAGCACCTAGTGAAATGGAAAAAATCACAGTAAATATTAATCAGTTAAAAGGAAAAGGATTATCAGATATAACTGTAGAGATATTAAAGGAGGAGGGTGATAGATGACTAAAAAAGAGATGATTTGCATCGTTTGCCCTATTGGATGTCATCTAGAGGTAGAAAAAGATGAAAAAAATTCTTTAGGATTTAAAGTAACAGGTAACCAGTGTAAAAGAGGGCAAGAGTATGCAGTAGAAGAAATTACTAATCCAAAAAGAATATTAACTTCTACAGTTAAGATTAAAAATGCTCATTTGAGTAGATTGCCGGTAAGGACAAACAAACCAGTTCCTAAAGATAAGATATTTGAATGCATGACCGAAATAAATAAGGTAGAAGTAACTGCACCTATAAAAATAGGAGATATAGTTATTAAAAATATATTGGGAACAGGAGTAGATGTATTAGCTAGCAGAGACATGGAATAAATGCTGGGGGGAACGATGTGAGAATTGTAAAATTAGACGAGAAGAATATGTCCAGATTTAAAGATAATTATAGTGATTTAATTTATTCTTCACTGTTTGATAACTTATCGGAAGGTATATGTATAATAGATGAATTTGGCTATATTGAGTATATAAATAATTCATATAAACAATATTTTTCAACTGATAAGCATATTAAAGAGGGAACAAATATCTATAAAGTTAACATAGATAACATTGTACTTAACTGTTTTAGCATAAAAAAATATACTAGAGGTGTACTCGTTTACTTTCCAGATGAGGTACATGTTGAAGTAGCTGCATGGCCTAGACACATAGAAAATAAATTCAAAGGGGTTATAGTTATATATAGAAAAATAAAAAATGATAACGTTAATAGAGAAGGTAAATCTACTAATAAGATTCAAGATTTGTCATTTGATTATAATATTAAATTGCAAGAACCGTTTAAAAAGATAATAGGTGAAAGCAGACAAATAAAAGAAGCTTTGTTAATTGCACAAAAAGCATCTGAAATTTCTTCTACTGTTCTTTTAAGAGGAGAGAGTGGAACTGGGAAGGAATTAGTTGCTAGAGCAATACATTATAGTAGTAATAGATCGAATAAACCTTTTGTAGCAGTAAATTGTGGAGCAATTCCGTCAAATTTACTGGAATCTGAACTGTTTGGGCATGAACAAGGGGCTTTTACTGGAGCTGTTAGATTAAAAATTGGCAAATTTGAACGGGCTGATGGTGGAACGGTTTTTTTAGATGAAATTGGAGATTTACCAAAAGAAATGCAGGTTAAATTATTAAGGGTTTTACAAGAGAGGGAGTTTGAAAGAATTGGAGGAATGCAAACTATAAAAACTGATGTAAGAATTATAGCTGCAACAAATCGAAATTTAGAAGAGATGGTATACAATGGTGAATTTAGAGAAGATTTATATTACAGATTGAATGTAATTCCAATTTATTTACCATCATTAAAGGAACGAAGGGAAGATATACCTTTATTGATAGACTATTTTATTGATAAAATATCCGATAAATTAGGCAAAAAAGTTATTAAATTAAGTAAAGAAGCTAAAGATTGCTTATATAATTATGATTGGTCAGGAAATATTAGGGAGCTTGAAAATGTAATTGAACGATTAATAGCTTTATCTGATAAAAGTGTTATTGAAATAAATGATTTACCAAGTAATATAACTAATATTTATTTTATTAATAAAGTAAATTATGAAAATTCTAGACTTATTAATTTGAAAAGCAATGGAGAATTTCCAACTTTTGAAGAATATGAAAAGGAAATAATAAAATTAGCTTTGGAAAAATTCAAAAGTTTTAATTCTGCAGGTAAAGCTTTGGGTATAACTCACAAGACTGTAGCCTATAAAGCTAGAAAATACAATATTGTAGATTAAAATTATTTATAGATACAAGATGCATAAAAATAATGATACTAATATTTGCATCTTGTATCTTTTTGTATTAATAAAGTTATTAAAAAACTTACTTGTGGATAGAATTGACTAACAACTTAAAAATGTTTAAAATGATAAATATTAGTCAAAGATAATCATGTGCATTATTTTTGGGACTTTTGTCTCATATAGTTTTTGGATAAAATATATATTGGGTACTGGGTGCTGGGTACTTGGTACAGGGATTAGAGGACAGGGAACAGTTGACAGATTAAAAACTAGTGGCTGACAGCTATCAGCTTTCAGCTAAAATTAAAATAGTTAGCTGTTCGTCATTCGTTTTTCGCTTTTCGACAATTAACTGTAGCGTAGAATTAATTCTACGCTACAGAGGATTACAGAGAACTAGTAACAGGGAAGAAAAGACAAGAACTGTTCTCTGTACACTGTCAACTGTCAACTTAATAATATATTTAACATTTAAAATTTAGCATTTAAAATTTATTTAGTATGGGAGGCTTTTAAGATGCATAAGAAGCTTTTGGGGATAACTTTAAGCATCTTATTCTTATTTATGTTTCTTGTTGATTTTGGGTATGCTCAAGGTGCTAGAATAAATCCCCCAAGAGAAGTACTAGAAAAAAAGATAGAAGAAGTAGCTAAGAGAAGAGGTATTCCAACAGTTATACTTAAATCGATAGCGAGAGTAGAAAGTGTTTTTCAGCAGTATAATCCTGACGGTACGGTTTATACTGGCAGAAAAGGCAGTATCGGGCTTATGCAAATTTATAATAGATATGGATGGTTTGACACAAACAGGCTTAAGTATGATATTGATTATAATATAGAGGCTGGTGCAGAAGTTCTATTAATGAAATGGAATATGGCATTAAATAAGCTACCTAGAATAGGAGATATGAATCCTAATATTTTGGAAAACTGGTATTTTGCTTTGTGGGCATATAATGGTTGGAGCAAAAGTAATAATCCTAATATGGTGCCTTACAGATATCCAACATGGACTAAAAAATATACATATCAGCAATTAATATATTTGGTAGCAGAAAAGGAATATGGTCAGAAAATAACACCTATAGACCCTAAATTGCTTCCTAAAAATGGACTTCCAGATAAAAATAAGCATTTTGATACTCCACAGCCATTTCACTATGGCGATATTGTGATGTATAAAAAAGGAGATATAGTAAAAGCTGATGTAAAAAATTCTCTACGAATTAGAAAAGGGCCTAATGGAGTAGAGATTGGACGAGTAGCAGGCGGCACAATTTTAGATGTATTAGAAGGCCCTGTTTTGAAGGAAGGTTATTTTTGGTATAGAGTTAAACAAAAGGATGGAGAATTAGAAGGTTGGGTTGCAGGTAACTGGATAGTAAAGATTGGTGAAAAAGAAGAATATCCTCTAAAAGATATATCTGATTCTTGGGCAAAGGATTATATTCTTAAGCTTTATGAAATGGGTATAGTGAATGGAGATAGTAATAAAAAATACTATCCAAATAGGAGTATTACTAGACAGGAAATGGCTATTTTAATATCTAGAGCACTTAAGCTTGAAGGTGAAGGCTACGAGCTTAATTATGAGGATAAAGATAGTATTAAGAATTGGGCAATAGATTATGTGAAAGCTGTATCTAAAGCTGGTTATTTAGAAGGTTTTGAAGATAATACTTTTAAGCCTGATAGATATATTACTAGAGAAGAAGCTGCTTTAATGATAGCAAGAATATTAGGTGATGAGAATATAGAAGCTGAATTGACATATAAGGATTTAGCTGAAATTAACCCACAGTTTATATCAGCAGTAAAAGTAGCAGGAAAGTATGGTATTATGTTAGGTAAAGGAGATGGAACATTTAAACCCAAAGAACCACTAACAAGAAGCGGTGCAGCAAAAGTAATAGTTAAGCTTTTAGAAGTTTTAAACCAGAAAGCAGACAACTAATAACTAACGACGAACAATTTTCAAATGTATAGAGACTGAAAAAAATATAAGCGAATAATTATAAAACTTCAGCTAAGAAAACTTGATGAAGAATTTCAGAA